>NZ_JBHFLM010000149.1:0-6391 GCF_041928655.1 Pelatocladus sp. BLCC-F211
AAACCACAACTAGCGGTGGAAATAATACAAGAGTTACAAGAGTGGGATTTTAACATTAAGTTGGTATTAGCAGATAGCTTGTATGGAGAGAGTGGAGATGTAATCAAGGTATTAGAGCAGCTAAAACTAGAATTTATCGTAGCAATTCGCTCAAATCATAGTGTGTTGATGCCACTAGGAAGCCGAAAACGCTATAACCGATGGAAAGCTTATCAGCAAAAGCTTTCACACCGCCAAACAGAAACTCGTTACCTTAGAGAAATTATTTTTGGACAACGTCGTCGCCTGAGATATTACCAAATCAGTAAAAGTAATGTTCCTGACCCAACAGGAGAAGAAAGTTGGTATATCATGACAAATTTAACCGTTGACCTGAAAGTTAATGTTGCTCAACTTTACAGTTTCAGAAACTGGATTGAATATGGCTTTAAACAAGTTAAAAATGAACTAGGCTGGGCTGATTTTCGCTTAACAGACTATCCTAGTATTGAGCGTTGGTGGGAAACAGTTTTCAGTGCCTATCTTTTAGTCAGCATTCAAGCTACTTATTTCCAATTAGAAGCTGAAAAATTGGCAGCCGAAAATATTCAAAATTCTAGCCCTAAGTCCTGTTCATTCATCAATCCACCAACTGCTCAATATAGTCAACATCGAAACTGGGAATGCAAAATTTTCTCCTGAATAGCCTTGATCTACCCAAACAACTTGCAATTTGGACAGTTTCTGAGACGCTTCATGAAGAACAACTAAGTAGGTGTAGGTAAATAAACACACTTGGGCAAAAAAGGGAGTACAAAAATGCTTGTTTCAAACGAAACGTCGCCCTAGAAGAATAAGTATTTTGGGGGTATTTCAACCAGGAGTTAGTTTTGAGTACGGCTTGGCAGTTAAAGGAATTAATAGTGCCAGTTTCATTAAAATGATGGGTGCACAAGCTAACTGCGCTAATTCTTGGCGGCAAAAAACAAACCAAGACACAGTTATTGTTTTAGACAATTACTCAATTCATAAAAGTGGTGCTGCATTGGCAACTGTTGCCTAAAACGCCAATCAACAATCTGCATCGAGTCTACAATGACGCTCAACGGTAGCATGGATACGGCAACATTTTTGAGTTATGCTAACGCTAAATCACAGATATAGAACACTACGTCGGGGGGAATGTCAACTGCGAAACTGATGTAATGCATCAATAAATGCACTAATGTCGTCTTCGTCATTATATATGTTTGGTGAAACTCGTATAGACTGACCACGCACAGAAACTAAAACTTTGTTTCTATCTAAAGTATTTTGCAACTTTTCTATTTCTACATTCTCTGGTATTCTAACACCAATCAGATGAGCTGCTCTGTTATCTTCTTCAGCCACCAAAAATCCAAGCTCGCTTATTTGGTTGATTAATTTGCTATTCACCAAATTGTAGCAATAAGTTTGAATATTTTCAATACCCCATTCAAGCAGATGTTCAAGTGCTCTTACGAGCATGGGAAGCAAAATGAAGTTGCTTACTTCACCGACATCGTACCGGATTGCCTTGGGACGATATTCATACTTGTAGTTAACTAGATCGGGAAAACAGTCGCTATCAACCCGATTTAGCCAGTTTTCTTCGAGTGGTATTCCGCCTAGATAGCGAGGACCAAAGTAAGCAACGCCAATAGAATAAGGACCCATAAGCCACTTATAAGCTGCACAGATAAGAGCATCCGGTTGGATCTCTGATAGATTTAGAGGAAGTGCTCCAACTGATTGGGTACCATCAACGATGAAAGCCGCTCCACACTCACGAGTACGCTGACCAATTTCTTTAAGCTTAAAAAGTGTCCCATCCGTCCAGTGGACATGTCCCAGTGCCACAAGGGCAGTATTTCTGTCTATAGCTTCTAAAATTTTTTCATTCCACAGAGTACCATAATTGTTAAATCTTTTGTCAGGTTTAATCGCCCTCAATTCTAAACCGTATTCCTGGCAAACCCTATGCCAAGTATAAACATTAGAAGGCATCTGATCAGACGTGATGACGATGTTTTGACCGCGTCTGAAATTTGTATTTTTTGCAATTATTGCCATTCCATAAGAGACAGAGGGTATGATGGCTATTTGATGAAAATCTGGAATATTAATTATTCTGGCGAAAAGCTTACGTATTTTTTCGCCATCTTCAAAAAAATCTATAGCTTTTAGAGCGGTAGGAATTCTCTTGCGTTGCATACCGATAATTCCCGCCTCTTCAACACTCTTTGATAGCGGGGACATATAAGCACAATTGAGATAGTGAAAGTTACCCAACTGAAATAGTGATTTCTTGCACAGACTTGAGATTTCTACAGTAGAATGCATGTTTTATGACTAACTGAAGCAGAACATGAGATGAGACTTTTAAGGTTTTCCAAAAGAGTAAACGAGCAATTAGTTTTGAATGAGTATTAACTACTACATTCCTCCAAATATCAATTCGTCATTATCAGAAAACACTTTTATGGATGGACAAATGATATCCAGATGATATTGAGTGTGCGGAATTAGTCCAAGTCCAAAATGGACTGTTCCATTAATATTATTAGCATATACCTCATTCATTGCAGAGTTTCCAGAAAATAGCTCTAAATGACGATTGACCCCAAAACCAATCTCGATAATTATCCTATACCTGGAATCTACATCAAACATGGCTTGCAGCATATCTATGGCAGGTTGAGCTGCTGGATCAGATGTTTCTATGTTGGTAATAACGCCCTCATGCACACTTGCAATCACAGTGTGATTTCGCATAGTATACAGTGCTTGAAAAATCCGTTCCTGGTCATTCGGAAGAAATGAAGGTGTACCTGAATGTAATACGGGAATTCCTTTTAACGCTATTTTCCCACTAATATCAAGTTTGACATTTAAATTCAAGGTAAAAATTTCTACTGGCAGAACGCTAATTTCTCCTGAAGGAAACAACTGCTGTTCTCCCCATTGCAGTTGTCCTACTTGTTCATGCCACTGTATCCTATCATCTAGATGTTGGAATATAGCAACAGTGTTATATTCCTCATCAACAAACTTAAGGTGACTAGCAGCTTCTCCTTTATTAAAGAATTGCTCAGAAATTTTCTCTTGCTCGTAGGGATCGGTGTTTTCACCACATTTTAGGAAATGCTCTATCGCTTCCACTGATGTAGGTGTGGAATTGCAAGCCATAATACAGAGCTTTCTACGTTGTCCAAGATGCTGTGGCTCAGGTGAACGGAAATAACAATCTGGCGCAATCACAAGAATATGAGCTGGCTCAGGGATTAGCTCACTCAGTATTTTTGAAAAATCATCTCCTTTGTCATATGAGATTATTTTGTAGTCTTTGTAATTATTCTCATGCTCAATTTTTATCTTCTCTAACAAGCTAGAATTGCTTACAACACAGAATATACTTTCTTTTCCATTACCAAATTGACGCAAACGCTCAGGATGTATAGCAATCTTTGACATTCGGCAATACTCCTAATTTTTTATTAAGTAAGTCAGCACATAGTTTGGTTTTTTCGTGCCGACTTACTTACACACTTCTTGACGCTTATCCAAGACATGGGCATTGTGCAGCCTTTTGAGGAATAATCTTCCTTGTTTGTTTCTCCTTCTCTCTCTTATTCCCGCTTAAATTACTCCCCAGGATGACTTCATCATTTTTACCAAGCACTTTGATATTTGGACATATAAGATCCATATGATATTGGGTGTAAGGCAACATTCCAAGACCAAAATGAACACAACCATTCTCACTACCATAGACCTCATTCATGGCTGAGTTTTGTGGTAGTATCTCGACATAGTTGTTTATAGCAAACCCAATCTCAAATATCTGTCTGAATCTAGAATCAACCGTGAACAGAGCTTCCAGTATCTCTAATGCTGGCTTGGCAGATGAATGCGTTGCTTTAATATCGACGACTATGCCATCTTTTACAGTTGCAATGACAGCATGATCTTTGAAACTAGAAAGTTTTTGATAAATTTGTTCTTGGTCTTCGCGCAGGAAAGATGGGGGTCCTGAGTGAACTACTGGATACCCTTTTAAAGGTATTTCACCATTTAACTCAAACTTTAAGTCAGGAAGCTTATCTATCCCTTTCAAAGGAACGAGGAAACAAGCTATTTCCCCTGATGGGAAAATTTGCTGTTCACCCCAACCCAACATACCTAATTGCTCATGCCACCCGTAAATATCATTTAGATGATGGAATTCAGCCACAGTCTGATATTCTTCATCAATCAGCTTTAAGACATCAGCAGATTCGCCTTGCTCAAAGAACTTATTGGCAATTCTTTCCTGTTCTTCAGGGTTTGTTTTCTCACCACATCTTAGAAAGTGTTCAACAGCTTCAATTGAAGTCGGAGCAGAATTACAGGCAAAGATTAAAAGTTTGCAATCGTTAGCTAAATCATTAGGATGTACGGATTCAAACAAGCATTCTGGTGTGATGACAAGAATATGAGCTGGTCTATTAATTTCATCTCGCAATATTCTTGTGAAGCTATCACCTGGATCATAAGTTAATATTTTGAAATCTTTATAGTCTTTCTCTGGTATTATCTTAAACACATTTAACAAGTTGGAATTAGTGACTAAATAAAAAGTGCTTCCTTCTGATTCTCCAAATTGCAGAAAACGACTTGGATAGATAGGTATTATCTTCATAACCTCACTCTAAATAATTCAATGATTAATGAATTTGCAATGATGAAGAGTTTAGAGACTTTGCTTTTTCGCAAACAAAGTGATATTTCAAGTTAATTCCAGCATCTCAATATTAAGACACGAGGCATACCGGAATAGTTCGTTCCAGTGAAACTGGCTAGAACTTGTATGAATATTTTTATCATACTGAGCAAAATTGATTAAAGTAAGAATCCAGATGAGGTTTTATACTCTCTTAACACTATACTCAGAATGACAAATCTATTTTGCGACTGCTTAATCTTGTAAGTCTATTAAGTTTGACCAATTAATCAGGCAGATAGTCTGCATAATATTGTTTTTTTGACTTTCTATGGTTAAAATTCTCTACTTAATAAATAATAGCATTGTTTTTCATATATCTGTCAAGCACTTATTATTTGGTTTTTACTTATAAAAATTATAATTTTAACTATTTTTGTAATTATGATTTGAATACTAAATGTAGCCCACGTTTCCCATTATAAACTCTATAGCGGTTCTCAGTTGGGTGCAATATAGTAACAACAGTGAGTGAACCATCCAATAATGTCTTTTTTAGTCACTGCATCTAAGGTATTTGTGATGGCTTGATCTAATTCTTGGTAGGTTCTAGCGGCAAGCGATCGTAAACACTCTTTTACCTTAGACCAACAGTTTTCAATTGGTGAAAAATCAGGAGAGTAAGCAGACAAGTAAACTAATCTTGCCCCAACAGATTCAATTGCTGCTTGGATGCCTGTAACTTTGTGGGAACTGAAATTATCCATAACTACACAGGCACGCCTGCCAAAGTTTAGGAACCAAAACTTGAGTGACATAAGTATAAAATGCGTAAGGATTCAGGTCGTAGAAAAAGGAATTAGCGAAGGATAGGCAATTGTATGACCAACATACGCGCGTAACGCCTCTGCAAAGAAGTCGATCACAGAGCTAGCTCGGAAACGACAGGTTTGTACGACAGTTAATAGGTTGGCAGTATCGCCAAACCGACAGAGCGATCATGAACCACCACTAATCTTTCTTTTGGTGACAGCTAATCTTAATGAGCGTTCCGCCAGGTTATTATCAGGAGGTACTTCTGGATGGTCAAGAAAATACCACCACTGGTCGTATGTACAGTTTCTCATCGCTTTGTTGTCGGAGCACTTTCTTCTTCATGCAACTGATGCTCTCCCATCATGTTACCTCTGTCAACTACCCCCGACCTGAATCCTTACGCTAGGTTTATGCAGGTAGCCACTCAATTTAAAAATGCCAATTTGGCACATTTGAATATCTCTGTTTCCATATTTATAGGACTAGCCCTTTCAAGGTGTGTTATTTTGCAGCTTTTTCTGGTTTAGAATCTTAGCAGTTGAGACATGGGGCAAGTTCAAGAGGTAAGTTCGTTTTGGTTGAACTCAGGACTTACGCATTGACAGTAATTTGATTATGTGCAGTTAAGCCCACCTTTTGTTCAAGATGTTGCAAAATGAAGTCACGAGCTACCTGAAGAGATAAATTTCTTTGGAGTTCATACCAGTTTTCAATTAACTCTTGGGTTCGCATTAACTGGAGTTTAGACTAAAAGCGATATGAGAGAACGCAAACCAAATGGAATTAGAGGTTAAAAATATTCTCAAGTCAGCCTCAAAGCATCCGCGGCCTTGAACAATTATTGTGTAGTATGCTTGTTGAGAAAAAATACAA
>NZ_JBHFLM010000015.1:0-18764 GCF_041928655.1 Pelatocladus sp. BLCC-F211
CTTTGTGTCTTTGTGTCTTTGTGTCTTTGTGTCTTTGTGTCTTTGTGTCTTTGTGTCTTTGTGTCTTTGTGTCTTTGTGTCTTTGTGTCTTTGTGTCTTTGTGTCTTTGTGTCTTTGTGTCTTTGTGTCTTTGTGTTTCAACAATTATTTTTTCACCACAAACAATTTGGTAGGGTGCGTTGCGCTGCGCGACAACACACCCTACAAAACGTCAATTAGGAATCGCTAAACTGCTCAATTATTCCCCCACCCAAAACTTTGTCTCCTTCGTACCAAACTGCTGCTTGTCCGGGTGTGATGCTGAACTGGGGTTCATCGAAGACGATACGTACGCGGGAATTTTCCAAAGGAATTACTGTTACTGGTACGGGGTGAGAACGATAGCGGACTTGGACTTCCGCACGAATCGGACTTGCAGGTTCAGCAATGGAAACCCAATTCACTCGATTGACAGTGCATTCTGGTTGAGTTGCTTTAGTGCGATCGCCTACTATAACTTTATTGTTAACTGCATCGAGTGCAATTACATACAACGGTTCCGCAGCCGCAATTCCCAAGCCCTTACGTTGTCCAATCGTGTAATGATGAACACCATCATGCTGTCCTAGCACCTTACCATCCATATCAACGATTTCGCCTTGTTTGGGTGCAAGATACTTATCGAGGAATGACCGCATTGAGCCATTTGCTTCTACCAGACATAGATCCTGACTTTCCGGCTTGTCGGCTGTTTTGAGGTTGTATTCAGCGGCAATACGGCGAGTTTCGCTTTTTTGCATTTCTCCTAGAGGAAATACTGAACCTCTTAGTAAATCTTGCGACAAATCATAGAGAAAATAAGTTTGATCTTTATTGCGATCAATTGCCCGCACCAGTTCGTAACGTCCGGTAGCTTCGTTATAATTAATCCGCGCATAATGACCTGTAGCAATGCGATCGCACCCCAAGGTTTCGCGAGCATACTGTAACATCGGCCCAAATTTCACTGTTTTATTGCACTGCGAACAAGGCAGAGGTGTAATACCGTTACTGTATCCAGCTACCAGGTAATCGACAATATTTGTTTGAAAAACATCCCGAATATCAACAACGTGATGGGGAACACCGAGCTGATCACAGATAGAAGCCGCGTCTACCATACCTTCAGAGCAACATTGACCCTTTCCTTTCATCAGCCAAAGGGTCAAACCAATTACTTCATAGCCCTGATTATGTAAAATGGCGGCGACGGTAGAACTATCAACACCGCCCGAAAGTCCTACTACGACTTTTTTCATACCCGTGATCATAATGATTGCTACTCTCAAGAATTATAGCTATTTTCTACAGTTAGCAGCTTTGCCTGTTCACTGATAACTGATAACTGTAAAAATTTGGTTTCCGTAGAAAATTGTCTTTCAATATTCTTTTGTTACCATAGTCCATTGCATGGTCAATTTTACCTATGGTATTTCAGCACTTTACCCAACTATCTCTGATTTTACGTGCTTTACTGGCAGGATGCTCAATTTTGATTTGCTATTCCACTCCAACCCCAGCGCAAATCAATACAAGCAACAACAAACTTTTGGCACAAACACCCCTACCAACTCTTCCACCAAATAACAACAATTTATTACCACCTGTACCAACCAATACCCAGGAATTTACAATTCCTCAGCTAAATACAACTCCTCAGCAGTATCTTAACAACCGGGGTGTGATTCAATATCAAGCTACGCCTGGGAATCAAAATAACCAAACCTTTGAACGCTACCTAGTTTACATTGATAATAATAGTTCTCAAACCCTACAACGAGTCCGTTTGATTGAACCAACAGCTTATATTAGACAGGTGCAAGGACGTTCTGTAATTCAAGCTGGAATTTTCACTAAACCAGCTAATGCTCAACAGCGCATCCAACAACTAGCAGCCAATGGTATTTACGGGGCGCAAATCATCAGTTTAACTAACGCACAACAAATCCCGACTTACTCTCAAAATTTCCACAATAATAATTTCAGCAATAATAATATTTACTATCCTTACTATTCTCAATCCAATATTCAACCAGAATCCTCTAAACATTACTATGTGGGTGTTCCTGCCAATTCTCAAGAAATTGCTGTAATTGCCAACCAAATTAGAAGCAACATCGAACAACAAATAGGTGTCACCACCAAAAATCAGCCGCGGGGGTCACACGTAGCAGTTGGGCCGTTTGCTGAAAGGTCACAAGCAGAACAATGGAATAGTTATCTGCGCTCCATAGGATTTGGGAATTCCAGAGTTTATTATGCAAGGTAGATTCATAGTGGTTAGTAGTTAGTGATTAATGGTTATTAAGAAGACCAACAATCAACCATGAACAACCAACAAAGAACCCAAATTTCGCAAGTTGTAGTGACAGCACAACAGATGGGCGATATCGAAGCGCGTATCTTTGCAGCAGGAATGCCTGTAGCCGCTTTAATGGAAAAGGTAGCAGGACTGATCGCGCATCGGATTGAGGTACTTTATTTTTCTGAAGACGCGAAGGAAGAGGACAGGGGGAAATCGCGAAAAATACTCTCCGCGTCTTCCTCTGTGTCTCCACACAAAGTCGGGATTCTCGTCGGTCCCGGTCACAATGGTGGGGATGCTTTGGTTGTTGCCCGTGAACTGTATTTTCGCGGTTATGCTGTGTGTATCTATAGTCCTTTTGCCAAACTTAAGGAATTAACTGCACAGCATTTACAGTATGCTCAGAATTTAGGTATTCCCTGTTATCAATCAATTGAGGATTTGCCAGAGTGCGATTTGTTGGTTGATGGATTGTTTGGATTTGGGTTAGAAAGAGAACTCAAAGACCCTGTTGCTAGTGCTATTCATCAGTTAAATCAAAAGTCTGTGCCAATTATTAGTATCGATATACCTTCTGGGTTACATACAGATACTGGTGAAGTTTTAGGAACTGCTGTCCGTGCTACCTATACTTTATGTTTAGGTTTGTGGAAATTGGGTTTATTGCAAGACCAAGCTTTAGAATACGTCGGTAAAGCAGAGTTAATCGATTTTGATATACCTTTAGCAGATGTGGAAGCGGTACTGGCAGATGCACCCCGAATTACACGCATTACCGAAGCTACTGCGTTATCTACTTTACCTCTACCGCGTCCTGCTGTCACCCATAAGTACAAAGAAGGACATTTATTATTAATTTGCGGTTCGCGTCGCTATGCTGGAGGGGCGATTTTAACTGGCTTAGGGGCAAGAGCTAGTGGGGTTGGGATGTTGTCAATTGCTGTACCTGAATCTCTCAAGCCGATCATGGTCAGTCATTTGCCAGAAGCACTAATTGTTGGTTGTCCAGAGACAGAAACAGGCGCGATCGCTCAATTACAATTACCAGAAAACACCGATTTGAATTCATTTCATGCGATCGCTTGTGGTCCCGGTCTAACCAAAGATGCCAGCCCAATTTTACAGCAAGTATTAGAAAGCACAAAATCTTTGATTCTGGATGCCGATGGTTTAAATATTCTGGCAGAAATGAAAGCTATTCATGTGTTACAAAAACGACAAGCCATAACAGTACTTACACCCCATGCAGGTGAATTCCAACGCTTATTTCCTGACTTACCAGATGCCAAGCAAGACAGAATCAAAGCAGTACGGGAAGCAGCAGCCCAAACCGGGGCAGTAATATTATTAAAAGGAGCCAGAACTGCGATCGCAAATCCTCAAGGTTCTGTGTGGATCGTTCCCGAAAGTACTCCAGCTTTAGCGCGGGGTGGTAGTGGTGACGTGTTAACTGGGTTAATGGGTGGATTAATTGCCCAAGCAGTTACACATCAAATACCTGCTGAAGATATGGTATCAAGTGCTGCTTGGTGGCACGCTCAAGCTGGAATTTTGGCAGCCCAAGAACGGACAGAATTAGGAGTAGATGCGTTTACATTGACGCATTATTTACTGAAAATTCTAAGTATTTATAGCTAAATACGGTTCAGTTTCAATATGGTTCGCTTAAGAATTTTTGTCATGATTTTGCGTATGTAGAGACGTTGCAGTGCAACGTCTCTGGTAGGTTTAAATGTCAATCTATGGACTATCTTTGAAAAATGGGGACGTCACTGTTGCGTCTGTGAAACAAAATTGACCCTACATTACAAACTAAACAAGTAAAGGCTAGCCACAATAAAATATAAGTAGGAATCATGACTATGCCAATCATAAACCAAGTGTAAACATGCAATATCATCACAACAGCAAATAAGCAGGCTATTATTGCTGATTGCCAAACTTGATAAGATGGACGACGGAGTGCAGCAAAAATCATCGTCAACAGCGTGGTAAGTAGGTTTGCTGGCACGAGAAATGCACAAATACTAACGCAGTTGGTGCGGGAAAACTCCGCTAGGCTGTTGAAATCGAGCATTAATCTTTAACGGTAATGTCAATTTAGTATAAGACACTTAATCAGGCAATTAAATAACGAAATATAAATATGAGCATTACTCAATTTAACATTATGAAAAGTTTACATAAATCTTTGCATTAATTTTGCTACTGAGTTAATTAATTGATTTGGTTCAACTGGCTTAGTGACATACATTTGAAAACCTGCATCTAGGGCTTGCTGGCAATCTTGTGATCTGGCATAAGCTGTTAAGGCGATCGCAGGTAAATTTCCTCCTTGTTCTGGTTGCAGCTTTCGGATTGTACGGATTAATGTGTAGCCATCTTCTTCTGGCATACTTATATCACTAATCAATATATCCGGTAGGGATTTTGCGATCGCTAAAAGGGCCAATTGTACCGAAGCGACTGCTGTGACTTCCGCTCCAGAATCTTGCAATACGGTGGCTACATATTCTTGTGTATCAGTATCGTCATCTACCACTAGCACCTGCAAACCATTTAAGGGTGATTCTGCAATCAAACTAGAGAAAGTAGAAGGCGCTCTTTTCGTTGTTTGTTCAGTTTGTTTTAATTTCCATTTTGGAGGAACAACAGAGACTTTCTGGAAATTCTCCTCAACTTTGGAAGTAGTAGCACATTCTTGATTTACACATTCCTCGATCTGGGTATGATCATTGGCTTCTTCCTGTGTTTTCAACAGTGGCAACTTTACAGTAAATGTTGCTCCCTGTCCCACTCCTGGACTATCAGCATGAACACTACCACCATGCATTTCTACTAAATAACGTACGATCGCTAGTCCCAATCCTAACCCACCGTGGTTTCTAGTTATACTTCCGTCTGCTTGACGGAAGCGATCAAAAACGTGAGGGAGAAATTCAGGACTAATACCAACACCTGTGTCAGTGATCTTGATTTGGGCGTAATTAACCGAATAACTAGACCAAGACAAATTGTCTTCTTCTCCCCCTTGTCTCCCTTGCGCCAATGATCCATTTTCCTTGACAACTTCTAGGCGTAGTTCTACCCTGCCATCAGAAGAGGTAAATTTAAGAGCATTGTTAAGCAAATTCCAGAGAATTTGTTGGAGGCGGTTGGGATCACCTGAGACGATCACGGAAGACGCGGTGGCTGGAAGACGCGGTGACGCGGAGGAGCTATCAACAATATTCCCCGCGTCCTCTGTTTCGCCTAGTTCGACTACGTACTCAATTTGAATTTGTTTTGCTTCTGCTTCTAGACGTACGCTATTTATAACTGTTGAAGTTAGGCTCACTAAGTTGACTGGACAAATATTCAGACTAAGCTTACCTCGCATAATCCGCGAGACATCTAGGATATCTTCTATAAGTTGAGCTTGCAAACTAGCATTGCGTTCAATGGTTTCTATTGCACGGGCGATCGCTTCTTCATTTAATTTTCGCTGACGTAATAGTCTGGCCCAACCCAATATAGATGTTAAAGGTGTGCGGAGTTCATGAGAGAGAGTTGCTAAAAATTCATCTTTGAGGCGATTTGCTGTTTCAGCTTCTTGGCGTGCTGTTTGTTCGCGGATGAGTTTGATGTGTTCTTCTTCGGCTTTTTTGCGCTCTGTGATATCTTCGGATGTCCCTGTAAAACCAATCACTTTGGATTCTTCCGACAGCATTGGGGATGAGGACACATGAACCCAACGCTCAATTCCATCTGGAGTGATGATGCGAAATTCATCTTTGTATTCCCTACCTTCAGCAGCAGCAGCATACCAATTTGCAACTACTGATTCTTGATCTTCGTAATGAATTGTACTGATCCAGCCTTCATCTAAACTTTGCTCTGGCGTCAAACCAAAAATAGCATGATAGCGGGGGTTAGCATACGTGCATTTCCCATGTTGATTAGTTAAAAAAATGCCTACGGGTGAACAAGCACTCAAAGAGCGAAACATTTCTTCGCGTTTTTTGAGTTCAGCATTCATTGCAGCTAGCTGGGTGGCTTGTCGCTTGACTTCGGCGCTTTTTTGGAACAAATCAATAAACGCTGCTACCTTAGATTTCAATATCTCCGCTTCTATGGGCTTAAAAAGATAATCTACTGCACCCAGAGAATATCCTTTAAAGACCATGTTGTCACTGGTGTTGAATGCGGTGACAAAGATGATCGGGGTGTGGCGCGATCGCTCTCGTTGTCGAATCAGGGCTGCTGTCTCGAACCCGTCCATATCTGGCATTTGTACATCCAACAAAATCACAGCAAAATCCTGATTTAAAAGATTTCGCAGGGCTTCTGCGCCTGATGTCGCCCTTACCAAATTTTGACCAAGGCTGTCCAAAATCGCCTCTAGGGCCAGCAAATTTTCTGGATGGTCATCTACCAACAGAACATTAACTTTAGGCTCAAATGACATTTCAAATATACACTTTTAGAAATAGAACAAGCCGTTTTGACGTCTTCCTATTGACTTTGACGCTAAAGCTAGCTGAATTCACACTATCTTAAGTTATAATTTTCGCTAACTCAAAAACATAAATGGACGATTTACGATTAAAACTAGAGAATTTTAAGATTATTAGTACATTATTTATAGTTTCTCTAAAATCGAATTTACATATTGCAAATTTTTACTAAGAAAGCAGGTATCTCTAGTAATGATAAAACTTTATCTGCGACTCCGAGTGCGATCGCCGCAGCAGGCATAACTGAGCAATAAGCACTCTCAGGTTCTTCAACTATAGTGATTCCGCCTCGTGCTTGAATTTTTGCCAGTCCTTGAACACCATCTTGATTGGCTCCTGTTAACAGCACACCAATAAGTTTTTGATGATAAGCATCTGCCGCAGTTTCAAATAGTACATCAATTGATGGTCGTGCGTAAGTGACTGGAGCATCGGTAGATAAGGAAAAATAAGGTCGAGAAACTGTTGTATATTTACCTTCGATCAGCAAATGATAATCTGCTGGAGCTAAATATACCCACCCAGATAAAATATCTTCTTTATCTTCTGCCTCCTTGATAACTAAGTTAGTGTAACTTTGTAATATTAATCTTAATGTATCATCAGAAGACTTATGACGATGTTGAACAACAGCTATTGGTATAGTGAAACTTCTTGGTAAACCAGACAGAATAACTTGTAAAGCTTCTAATCCACCCAAAGATGTACCGATAACTATGAGTTTGTATGTCATAAGTTTTCACTCATTTTGTGTTTTTGTGGTTAAAAAGCAATGATCAATGACCAATGACAAATAACAAATGACAAAACCTAGCTTACTCTTCGGTAAATTTTTTCACTACTAATTACTTGCTCATATTCTTGTTCATGAGGTGTAAATCTAATCGATTCTTGACGTCCTAATCCTAAAATTCCAAATCTAATCAAACTTTCATAAAAAAGTTTATGAACTCGGTACTGAAGACTTTTATTAAAGTAAATTAAGACATTACGGCAAAAAATTACATGAAATTCATTAAAGGAATTATCAGTAGCTAAATTATGTAATGAAAAAACTATATTTTCTTTAAGCTCTGATGAAAAAATAGCATTTCCATAGGCGGCTGTATAGTACTCAGAAAAAGAGTTATTGCCACCGGATTGTATATAATTATGAGTATAGTCTTTCATCATCGCTAAGGGGAAAATACCCGCTTTCGCTTTACGCAAAACTGTTTCATTAATGTCAGTAGCATATAAACGGGAACGGTGATAAAGTCCTTCTTCCTTTAGCAAAATTGCCATAGAATACACTTCTTCACCAGTCGAACAACCAGCGTGCCAAATACGGATAAAAGGATAAGTTCTTAAGAGCGGAATTATTTTTTTTCTGAGAGCCAAAAAAAAGCTAGGATCTCGGAACATTGCCGTAACATTGATCGATAGATTTAATAATAATCTTTCGAGACACTCTGGATTGTGAAGGACTTGCTCTTGTAGTCCAGAAATAGTAGTTAAACCTTCAAGTTTTACGGTATTCCAAATTCGGCGTTTAAGCGAAGCTAAAGCATAATTTCTAAAGTCAAATCCATAATAACGATATATACCTTCTAATAACAGTTGAATTTCGACATCTTCAAGTTCTTCCCTCTCCATATTGTTTTAGTTAATTAGATAAAATAAATAAATATATGTTTGTTGGTAGTTGATTGATCATTGACCATTCAATACAGTAGAGACGTTGCACTGCAACGTCTCTACCGCAACGTCTCTGGTGGGTTTAAATATCAATATATTTGTCTGATCCAAACCGTATTGATTGACCATTGACCATTAACTATAATTTCACTTTATTATTTATAAACTGCAAGTATCAATTACTGCATCTACCCACACATTTAAAATCAGAAATCACACCTCTGTCTGAGGAAAGAATACTATCGGTATAACCAAACACGCAACAGGGACAGCAATTGTTCAGTGTCAACAGGCTTGGTAATATAGTCAGATGCACCAGCTTCGATACATTTATCGCGATCGCCTTGCATGGCTTTGGCAGTCAGGGCAATAATTGGTAGAGATTTGAATTTAGGATGAGCGCGGATGCATCGGGTAGTTTCGTAACCATCCATTCCAGGCATCATTACATCCATCAAGATAGCATTAACATCGGGGTTATTTTCTAAAACAGCAATACCATCACTTCCATTTTCAGCATACAAAATTTGCATTTGATAACGCTCAAGCAGACTAGTTAAAGCAAAAATATTGCGAACATCGTCATCTATAATTAAAACTTTTTTGCCTAGTAGTAGAGTATCGGAAGTTTTTAATTGTTCGATAATTTGGCGTTTAGGTGCGGGTAAATTAGCTTGAATACGGTGCAAGAATAAAGCAGTTTCATCTAAAAGACGTTCTGGCGATCGCACATCTTTGATAATTACAGTCTCTGCGATCCGTCGCAGTTGTGTATCTTCGCTTCTCGTTAATTCCCTTGCTGTATACACAATAATCGGTAGTGTTTCACCCTTTGGTTGTTGTTTGATTTGTTCAATTAATTCAAAACCACTCATATCTGGTAGTCCTAAATCTAAGACTACGCAATCAAATTGTTTGTGTGCGATCGCAGATAATGCTTCACTACCAGTACTGACAGCAGTAGTTGCAACGTCACCGTTACCAATCAATGCTACAAGACTTTGACGTTGATTGTCATTGTCTTCTACAATCAGCAAGTTTTTGACTTGTCGTTCCACAAAACCTTTAATTTTAGTTAGTGATTGGTGTAGTGCTTCGCTGCTGATGGGTTTTTGCAAATAGGCGATCGCACCTTGTTGTAAACTGCGCTGTTTCCCTTGTTCGATAGTCATCACATGTACGGGAATGTGGCGAGTATTTGCATCATGTTTGAGTCGATCTAGTACCGTCCAACCATCGATTCCTGGTAAATGGATGTCTAACAAAATCGCTGTTGGTTGATATTCCTGTGCTAAGGCTAAACCAGTATTGCCACTGTAAGCAAGAATACCTTTAAAATCACATTGGTGTGCGATATCTAACAGAATACGGGCGAATTTAATATCATCTTCCACAATTAACAGTGTGCGATCGCCCGATTGGATGTTGTCTCTGTCGTCAATAACTAGAGAAGGGGGAGTGTGGGAAGAAGACGCGGGGAGTGGGAGACGCTCTGACGCGGAGAGTAATTGATCGAAATTCCCCGTGTCTCCCTGTCCCCCTTGTCCCCCTTGTCCCCCATGTCCCCCATCTCCCCCTTGTCCCCCGTGTCCCTCCCTACTCGGTTGGGGTAAATACAACGTAAATGTGCTACCTACACCCGCTTGGCTGATTAGTTTAATTTCCCCACCAAACAAACGGGTAATTTCTCGACTAATCGACAAACCTAAACCTGTACCGCCAAATTTGCGACTAGTAGTACCGTCTGCTTGTTGAAACGCTTCAAAAATGATTTTTTGTTTTTCAGGAGTGATACCAATACCTGTATCTTTGACTGCAAAACCGATAACTGTTTCGGCTTGATTTAATATTTGATGATCAATACTCCAACCCTGTTTTGCGACAAATATTTTTAAGCTGATCTCACCTTTTTCTGTGAATTTAAAAGCGTTAGCAAGTAGATTTTTGAGGATTTGTTGTAGCCGTTTGCCATCGGTGTAAATTGTCGGTGGTAATTCTGGGTCTAATTCAACTGTAAAATTCAGCCCTTTGTCAATTGCCAGTTGTCTAAAAGTGCGTTCTAATATTTCGTATAAGTCGATGAATGCGAACTGAAACATATCAATAGACATTGTTCCCGATTCAATTTTGGCTAAGTCGAGAATGTCATTTATTAATGATAATAAATCGTTGCCTGAAGAGTAAATTGTTTCGCTATATTCGATTTGCTTATGATTGAGATTGCCTTCTATATTGTCTGCTAGAATTCTTGCTAGTATTAACAAGCTATTAAGTGGTGTCCGCAATTCATGGGACATATTCGCCAGAAACTCAGATTTATATTTAGAAGAAAGTTCTAATTGTTCAGCTTTTTCTTCTAATGAAATTCTGGCGTGTTCGATTTCGTTATTTTTGCGTTCTACTTCTTTGTTTTTGTTAGACAATAATTCGGCTTTTTCTTCTAGTTCAGCATTCAGTTGTTGTAGTTCTTCGTTCGATTCTTCTAATTCTTGTTGCTGCTTTATCAAGAGTTCTTCTGATGTTTGTAACTCTTGAGCTTGTTGTTCTAAGCGTTGATTTTTCTGTGTGAGTTCTTGTTGCTGAAGTTGCAATCTTTGGGTTAATTGTTGAGATTCCTGTAGAAGTTCTTGAGTGCGAATATCAGCATTAATAGCATTCAAGACTATACCAATAATTTCACTGACTTGATCTAAAAAAGTCAGATGAATTTCACTAAATATTTGAAACGAGGCTAATTCCATAACTGCGATTACCTGATTTTCAAACAATACAGGCAATACAATGATATTTAAGGGTTTAGCATCTCCTAATCCAGAACTAATACGGATATAGTCATTTGGTACATCCGTAAGTATAATTTTTTGTTTTTCTAGGGCGCATTGTCCTACCAATCCTTCACCCAAGAGAAATCTATTTGATAGGCTTTTACGTTCCTGGTATGCATAACTACTCAGTAGCTTCAGCACAGGCTGCTCATTTTCCAAGTCCATCAAGTAGAAAACACCCTGTTGTGCGCCTATCAGTCGTGCAAATTCTGCGAGAATCATTCTCGCAACATTTTGTAAATTTCTTTGCCCTTGTAGCATCTGGCTAAATTTAGCAAGGTTAGACTTGAGCCAGTTTTGTTCATTATTTCTGAGAGTTGTTTCGCGCAGATTAGTGATCATCAGATTAAATGCTTGCGCTAGTATTCCTATTTCATCCCTGCGTTTACTTGCTGGTACATTTACAGATAAATCTCCCTCTGCTAATTTTTCTGTAGCTTGAGAGATTTCTCCGAGTGGTTGAGAAATATTTCGGGTGAGATAAATACCAATTAAAGTTAATAATAAAAAAGCCAGAGGAATACCATAGATAATAGTATCGGTTGCTTCCTGAGCAGAAATTCTAGTCCGGTCAGTACGCTTTTTTAAAAGTCGAACTTCTTCAGCTTCCATCTCTGTGGCTATGCGACGGATTCTATCTAGCAAAATCCTACCATTGTCTTGCAATATCTGTTGTCTAGCAACGTCAAATCCTTGGGTTTCTCGTAAGTTGATTCTTTTTTTAACAATAGCTTGACGTTCATCAATTGTTGCTTTTAAATTATCTAACCTATTTTGTTGAAGAGGATTATCTGAGGTTGAAATCCGTAGATTTTTTAGGCTTTTATCAACATTTGGTAATGCCTGATTATAATATCGCAAAGAGGTTTTATCTCCAGTAATTATGTAACCTCTTTGCCCTATTTCTATATCTTGAATATTAGAAAGTAAATTATTTAATTCGCCAATCACTCTATAAGTATGGGCTTGCGAGAGAGAATTTTCAATTAAGTTGTTAGTAGTGCGATATGAAATAAATCCGAGAGTCGCAAGAATTGATAATCCTAAAGCAAATCCTGCACCGATTTTTGTCCCGATTTTGAAATTATTACTTACCATCTGTAATTGGCCGAGTTACTTATCAGTAAACAGTTATTATTTTATATTCTCCATACTGCAAGGGATAGGATTTATCGTCATAATTTCGGTGTTTTAAAGACGCGAAATTTTCGAGGTTGTAGCAATACCGTTCGGTTAAGAATTTTCCTCAGAATTTGGGCATGTAGAGACGTTGCAGTGCAACGTCTCTACAGAATTTAAATGTCTATCTGTTTACTGATACAACCAAACACGCAATAGTGAAAGCAACTGTTCAATATCAACAGGTTTGGTAATATAATCAGATGCACCAGCCTCAATACATTTTTCGCGATCGCCTTGCATGGCTTTAGCAGTCAGGGCAATAATTGGCAGAGATTTAAAACTAGGATTAGCGCGGATGTGTCTGGTAGTTTCATAGCCATCCATTTCTGGCATCATCACATCCATCAAGACAACATTAATATCGGGATTATCTTGTAAAATATCTATACCATCACTACCATTTTCTGCATACAAAATCTGCATTTGATAACGTTCTAGCATACTAGTTAAAGCAAAGATATTGCGAACATCGTCATCGACGATCAGAACTTTTTTACCTGCAAGTTGGAAGTCAGAGTTTTGTAATTGTTCCAGCATTTGACGTTTGGGTGCAGGTAAATTGGCTTGAATACGGTGCAAGAATAAAGCAGTTTCATCTAAAAGACGTTCTGGCGATCGCACGTCTTTGACAATGATTGTTTCTGCGATGCGCCGCAGTTGCACATCTTCACTTCTACTTAATTCTCTGGCAGTATAGACAATGATCGGTAACGCTTCGCCATTTGGGGATTGCTTGATTTGTTCGATCAATTCAAAACCATTCATATCTGGTAATCCTAAATCTAGAACTACACAATCAAACTGACCATTTTGTATGGCTTGCAATGCTTCATTAGCAGTACTGACAGCAGTAGTCGCAACATCCGTATTCCCAATTAATTCCACAATACTCAGGCGTTGATTTTCATCATCTTCGACAACTAGCAAATTCTTAACTCGTCGTTCTACAAAACCCTTAATTTTAGTGATTGCTTGGTGTAGCGCTTCGCTGCTGATGGGTTTTTGCAAATAAGCGATCGCACCTTGTTGTAAACTGCGCTGTTTCCCTTCTTCGACTGTCATCACATGTACGGGAATATGGCGAGTATTTCCATCATGTTTGAGACGATCTAGTACCGCCCAACCATCCATTCCTGGTAGTCGAATATCCAGGATGATCGCCGAAGGCTGGTATTCTTGAGCTAATGCTAAACCCGTGTTGCCACCATGGGCAATAATCCCCTTAAATTCATTTTGTCGCGCCATATCCAACAGAATTTGGGCAAATTTAATATCATCTTCCACAATTAACAGTGTGCGATCGCCCGGTTGAATATTGTCTCTATCATCAATAATTGGCGAGGAAGAAAGGAGAGAGCTTGGGGTGGGTAGTGTGGGGGGAGTGTGGGGAGTGGGGGAAGACAACAAAGAAAAATTGCTCCCATGTCCCCCATGTCCCCCATGTCCCTCATGTCCCTCATGTCCCTCCCTACTCGGTTGGGGTAAATACAACGTAAACGTACTACCTACACTCGGTTGACTGACTAATTTAATTTCCCCACCAAACAAACGGGTAATTTCTCGACTGATGGACAAACCTAAGCCAGTACCGCCAAATTTGCGACTAGTAGTACCGTCTGCTTGTTGGAATGCTTCAAAAATAATTTTTTGTTTTTCGGGGGCGATACCAACACCTGTATCCCTAACTGCAAAAGCTACTACCTTGTTAGCACGATTCAATGTTTCTTGGTCAGAACTCCATCCCTGTTTGGCTACAAACATTTGCAAATTAACTTCGCCTCGTTCTGTAAACTTAAAGGCGTTTGCTAATAGATTTTTCAGGATTTGTTGCAGCCGTTTAACATCAGTGTAAATTGTTGGTGGTAGTTCTGGGTCTAATTCAATTGTGAAATTTAGTCCTTTGTCTACTGCAACTTGCCTAAATGTGCGTTCTATCCGTTCGTGGAAATCTGAGAATCGGATCTGATCCATATCTATCGACATGGTTCCCGATTCGATTTTGGCTAAGTCGAGAATATCATTGATTAAGGACAACAAATCGTTACCAGCTGAGTAGATTGTGCGACTGTATTCGATTTGCTTGTTGTTGAGATTTCCTTCAATATTATCTGCTAACAGCCTAGCCAAGATCAGCAAGCTGTTGAGTGGTGTCCGCAATTCGTGGGACATGTTCGCCAGAAACTCAGATTTATATTTAGAAGATAGGGCGAGTTGTTCGGCTTTTTCTTCTAAAGATAATCTGGCTTGTTCAATTTCGTTATTTTTGCGTTCTACTTCTTTGTTTTGTACAGCTAGTAATTCTGCCTTTTCTTCGAGTTCAGCGTTGGTTTTTTGTAATTCTTCTTGCTGTTTTTTGAGTAAATCTTCAGAAGCTTTTAGGGTTTGGGCTTGTTGTTCGAGGCGTTTGTTGGTTTCTCGCAGTTCATTTTGCTGACTTTGCAATTCCTCAGCTAAAGACTGGGATTGTTTGAGTAACTCTTCCGTACGCATACTTGCAGCGATGGTGTTCAACACAATCGCAATACTTTCGGTGAGTTGGTCAAAAAATGTTAGATGAATTTCGCTATAGCGTTGAAAGGAAGCCAGTTCAATCACCGCCGTTACCTGACCTTCAAATAGTACAGGTAAAACTACATCATTGACTGGGGTTGCTTCACCCAAGCCAGAACTAATTTTGATATAGTCGTGCGGTACTTCTGTGAGCAAAATCCGTTCTTTTTCTAAAGCGCATTGTCCAACTAAACCTTCGCCCAAGTGGAAGCGGTTGGCTAGATGTTTGCGTTCCCGATAGGCGTAGCTACTCAGTAATTTTAAATACGAATTATTATCTGTATTTTCCATGATGTAGAAGACGCCGTGGGCAGCCCCTACTAAGGGCGCTAACTCCCTGAGAATTAATTTTGATACAGTTTCGAGGTCGCGCTGACCTTGCAGCATTCGGGTAAACTTGGCAAGGTTGGTCTTTAACCAGTCTTGTTCAGTGTTTTTCTGCGTTGTTTCGCGCAGATTAGCGATCATTTGGTTGATGTTGTCTTTGAGGATAGCAACTTCACCTAATGCTTCCACAGAAATCGACCGAGTTAAATCGCCTTTAGTCACCGCAGTTGCAACTTCTGCGATCGCCCGTAGCTGAGTAGTCAGTGTCGCAGCTAGTTCATTGACGTTATCAGTCAAATCTTTCCACGTACCAGCCGCTCCCGGTACTTTGGCTTGTCCGCCTAATTTCCCTTCAATCCCCACTTCCCGCGCCACGGTTGTTACTTGGTTGGCAAAGGTCGCCAGGGTATCAATCATCTCATTAATTGTCTCAGCCAAAGCTTCAATTTCACCTTTGGCATCTAGCATCAGTTTCCGCTTTAAGTCACCATTGGCAACAGCCGTCACAACTCTGGCAATACCCCGCACCTGTGCCGTCAAGTTACTCGCCATCGAGTTTACATTATCGGTTAAATCTTTCCAAGTCCCAGCCACGCCTTTAACCTGCGCTTGACCGCCGAGTTTACCTTCGGTTCCCACTTCCCGCGCCACCCGTGTAACTTCGGATGCAAAGGAACTAAGTTGATCCACCATGACGTTAATCGTGTTTTTCAACTCTAAAATTTCGCCCCTGACATCAACGGTAATTTTCTTGGAAAGATCACCATTTGCCACCGCCTTTGTCACCTCGGCAATATTTCGCACCTGTGCTGTGAGGTTGCCTGCCATCGAGTTTACATTGTCGGTTAAATCTTTCCAAGTGCCACCCACACCTTTAACATAGGCTTGGACACCGAGTTTACCTTCGGTTCCTACTTCTCTTGCCACCCGTGTAACTTCTGATGCAAAGGAATTAAGTTGATCTACCATGACGTTAATGGTGTTTTTCAACTCTAAAATTTCGCCTTTCACATCAACGGTGATTTTCTTGGAAAGGTCGCCATTTGCTACCGCCGTTGTCACTTCGGCAATATTCCGCACCTGGGAAGTTAAGGAACCCGCCATTGAGTTGACGCTATCGGTTAAATCTTTCCAAGTACCCGCCACACCCCGCACTTCTGCTTGGACACCGAGTTTTCCTTCGGTTCCCACTTCCCTTGCAACTCGCGTCACCTCACTTGCAAAGGAGTTAAGTTGATCCACCATCGTGTTAATGGTATTTTTCAACTCTAAAATTTCGCCTTTGACATCAACGGTGATTTTTTTGGAAAGATCACCGTTAGCAACAGCTGTTGTCACAGCAGCAATATTGCGGACTTGTGCTGTTAAGGAACCCGCCATAAAATTAACGCTGTCTGTTAAATCTTTCCAAGTTCCAGCCACACCTTTGACGTCTGCTTGGACACCGAGTTTTCCTTCCGATCCGACTTCCCTCGCAACCCGCGTGACTTCACTTGCAAAAGAATTGAGTTGATCCACCATTATATTGATGGTGTTTTTCAATTCCAGAATTTCCCCTTTCACCTGCACAGTAATTTTTTTAGAAAGATCACCGTTGGCGATCGCCGTCGCAACTTCTGCAATACTCCGCACTTGGTCGGTGAGATTACCCGCCATCATATTTACTGCACCGGTTAAGTCTTTCCAAGTACCCGCAACACCTTTAACTTCTGCTTGGACGCCGAGTTTTCCTTCGGTTCCTACTTCTCTTGCAACTCGCGTCACTTCACTGGCAAAAGAACTAAGTTGATCTACCATCGTGTTGATGGTGTTTTTCAACTCTAAAATTTCGCCTTTGACATCAACGGTGATTTTCTTGGAAAGATCACCGTTAGCAACAGCAGTGGTGACATCGGCGATGTTCCGCACCTGTGCTGTTAACGAACCCGCCATAAAATTGACGCTATCAGTTAAATCTTTCCAAGTTCCCGCAACACCTCTAACCTCTGCTTGCACGCCGAGTTTACCCTCTGCACCCACCTCTCTCGCAACCCGCGTCACTTCCCCAGCAAAAGAGTTGAGTTGATCGACCATTGTGTTGATGGTGTTTTTCAACTCGCGAATTTCGCCTTTGACATCGACGGTAATTTTTTTAGAAAGATCACCATTCGCAACAGCTGTGGTAACTTCGGCGATGTTCCGCACCTGTGCTGTTAACGAACCCGCCATAAAGTTAACGCTATCTGTTAAATCTTTCCAAGTCCCACCTACACCTTGTACCTCTGCTTGGACACCGAGTTTACCTTCAGTTCCCACTTCCCTTGCAACCCGCGTCACTTCACTTGCAAAGGAATTGAGTTGATCCACCATGATGTTGACGGTGTTTTTCAACTCCAGAATTTCACCTTTGACATCGACGGTAATTTTCTTGGAAAGATCACCGTTGGCTACTGCTGTAGTCACTTCAGCAATATTACGGACTTGGGCTGTTAAATTCCCTGCCATCAAGTTAACATTATCTGTTAAATCTTTCCAAGTACCAGCCACCCCTGGGACTTCTGCTTGGACGCCGAGTTTTCCTTCGGTTCCCACTTCCCTCGCCACCCGCGTCACCTCACTGGCGAACCCATTCAACTGACCCACCATGGTGTTAACCATTTGGGCTGTTTGGAGAAATTCTCCCTTGAGGGGTCTACCGTCCATCTCTGGCGCTATAGTTTGGGAAAGATCACCATTTGCCACTGCTCGGATCACACGGGCTGTTTCCGCAGTCGGCTGGACTAAATCGGTAATTAGGGTATTAACAGAATCAACACAGCTAGACCATCCACCCCGCATGTTGCCCAGAGTTGCCCGTTCGCTAATTTTGCCGTCTTTACCAACAACATTACCAATTCGCTGTAGCTCTGCTGTTAGTCGCTCATTTTGCTCAATAATATCGTTGAGTGTATCAGCAATCTTTCCTGCCATACCAGTTTGGTCGATAGGCATCCGTACCGAAAAGTCGCCTTTTTTGACTGCTGACAGTGTTCTGAGCAGTTGTTTTAAATCTAAATTGTCGCTTTCTCTGGTTAACTGTTCAGTGGTCATACGGATGTCTTTAAAAAAGATTATACTGCTTGTCTGTGATTGCCTGCTACTAGTTTCAATTACACTTTGCTCACATCAAAGATATACCAACCAAATAGTCAGGCTAGAGGAGCTGGCTTGGCTATGCAGACTTGGATGTATAGACTATAACGAAATTTCTAAAAATCGCGATCAAGCAATAGAGATAAATCTATCTAAGGTATGATTAATTTTTATGAAGAGACGCGATTAGGGACTTCCAGAGAATAAAATATACAGCTAATAAAAATGATAATCATTCTGAGGGGGAGAGAGCGGTTGCCGACGGCAACCGCT
>NZ_JBHFLM010000150.1:0-31529 GCF_041928655.1 Pelatocladus sp. BLCC-F211
CCAATACGGAACTCATAATTCTTGTGTAAATAGACTTATATTATATTCTTTTACCACAGAAAATTACTATTTCGGAGATTTCTACTGTTTACATCGCACAGGCGAATAATGGGCAATGGGTTTCTACCCAAATTAATACTCAAGAAGGGGCTGGTTTCATTCAAACTGACTTGGAAACGATCCGGGTACAGAATGCTGATGTGGTGTTAGTGCCAAATCCCAAACCAGGTAAGCCTAAAGGTGCAGTGGCGATCGCTAATATTAACGGTATTGCCCAATTCTTAGAACAAAATCAGCGGATTAAGTTTGAGCTAACTGGTCAACCGAAAACAGGAGGCAAACTCGCGATTGCTGGAGAAACGCACCCTGCTACATTGCAACAGACAACTGTTAATATCCAAGCGCAAAATTTACTCGCAGCCGATCTCAGCCGATTAATTAATTTGCCCATTAACCTACAATCGGGTCGAGTCGATGGTGATATCAAAGTGCAATTACAACCTCAAGGGCAGCAACCAGCTGTTTTTGGGACGGCTAGCCTGAAAAATGTCACTGCTCGAATTGCCAACATTCCCCAACTCTTCACCAACACCCAAGGTAAGCTACAATTCCAAGGGCAGAAAATTGCCCTAGAAAACGTCAATACACGCTACGGCAAAATTCCCGTGCAGATTAGTGGGGCAGTAAATACTCAAACAGGTTACAACCTCTCAGGTCAGGTGAAAGCAGTTAGCGTTAATAATGTTTTAAACACGCTGAAGGTGGATTTCCCTGTTTCTACGACTGGAACCCTCACAGCAAATCTTCAAGTGCAAGGAGCAATTAGACAGCCAATCCTCACAGGAAAAGTTAGCACGATTAAAACTGCTCAAATTGACCGCGTTAAATTTAATAATATTAATAGTCGCTTTCGTTTGACGACAGCTGGATCTACACCTAAAATTACCTTTACTAATATTCAGGCAACCCCAACAGTAGGGGGAAAAATTACGGGTAGCGGTCAAATTCAGTTGGGAACTCAACCGCAAATCGCGTTTAATTTTCGAGCGCCGAATCTGCCAGGAAATGCGTTAGCTCAAACTTACAACATTTCCACCCCAATTCAAGTTGGCGATATCTTAGCAGTAGCCAAAATTTCTGGAACTCCTGGCAATATACGTACAGTCGCGCAAATTTCTGTACCTGAAGCTACTTATCCTGGTAAAGCAGAGGTGGTTGTCACGAATGCAGGTAATGTGCTGCTCCGCAATGCCGTGTTTAACGTGGCAGACGGTACTATCAAGGCTACAGGTCAAATCAACCAAAAACGACAGTTTCAAGCGGTGGTTGATGCCACTGGCATAGCACTCAATCAATTTTCACCTCAGTTGCGGGGGCGGTTGAGGGCTAATAACCTCCAGATATCAGGAGATTCATTCCAGCTTGCAGACATTCAAGCACAAGGACAAGTTCGCTTTTCTCAAGGATTAGCGATCGTCAAGCAACCGCTAACAGCTCAAGTTAGGTGGAATGGTCAGCAAATTATCGTTCAAAAAGCAACTGCACCAGGATTAACGGCTCAAGGTACTGTCGCTGTCCAATTACCAGAAAATGCAGCCCCTCAAATAGCCGGATTGAATTTGGACGTGCAGGCGCGAGGCTATAATCTACAAAATTTCGGCTTGAATTTGCCTGGAAATATAGCTTTGGCAGGGCAAGCTGACTTTACAGGACAAGTTACAGGTACTCCGACTGCATTGGGAGCAGTCGGAGATTTGAGGCTGAGAAATTTGAGTGTTAATAATTTAGCATTCGATTTAGTATTAGCTGGAAGACTGAATTATCAACCAGGAGAAAGGACTCAACTGGAAGTTGCTGGCCAGCAAGACCGAATTGCCTTTACCCTTAATGATAATAATCGCCCGATTTCATTTTTTGTCGAGCGTGACCAAGCAGTGGCAATTGGTAGAACCCAAGGAGAAAACTTAGTTGTCAATGTGAGTGACTTCCCTGTGGCGGTGTTGAGAAGTGTTATTCCAGGCAATCGCTTGCAGAATCTAGGCGCGATCGCTGGGGATATATCCGCCAACCTCGTTATCGACCTAGCAGAAAATCTCACTGAGTCAACCTTGGTGGGGGATGTAGCGATTTCTCAACCGCGAGTTAGGTCTTTTGCAGCAGATGTCTTGCAAGGACGTATCCGTTATGAAGATGGTGCTTTGACGTTGAGAGAAGGTGAATTGCGGCAAGGCGAGACCAGCATATCCTTGAGTGGCAACTTAGAGGGTGGAGGCGATCGCCAATTTCAATTCCAAATTAACTTCGATCGAGCCAAAATTGAAAACGTCTTGCCAACTCTGGGTATCTTCGACTTGCAAGATATTACTGGTGGTACACCACCAGTATTAACTGGTGCAGAAACACTACAAACTGTATCTGTTGGTTTACCAGAAAGCTCCTTATTAACACAACTGCGGCGATTCTCGGAAATCAAAGCCCTTTTAGAACAACAGCGTCAACAGCAGCAAGCGTCTCCCTTGCCTCCACTGGCAGCCTTAAACGGTACTATTAGCGGCAATATTGAAGTATCTGGCTCTTTGCAACCAGGAACCCAACCAGCATTTAATGTCAGCTTTAATCTTCTCGGTCAGGACTGGGTATGGGAGAACTTCACAACAATTGATGAAGTTGTCGCCCAAGGGACTTATAACAATGGTGTTTTAACTTTACTTCCCTTGCGGCTTGACTTGGGTGAGGGAGCGATCGCTTTTACCGGACAGTTGGCACAGGAAGAACTATCGGGACAGGTACGAGTTACAACACTGCCACTATCACTCATCAAACCTTTTCTACCGCCACAATTCCCCTTAGAGGTAGCAGGGAGATTAAATACACTTGTCACTGTTGCAGGCAGTTTAGAAAATCCTAGAGCGATCGGGGAAGTAGCGCTAGTAGAGGGGAGTGTAAACGAGCAACCTGTCGAGTCAGCCCAACTCAGCTTTAGCTACAACGATGCACGGTTGAATTTTGGTAGTACGGTACTGATAGCACAGAGGCAACCAGTAGAAATAACAGGTAGTATTCCCTTAGCGTTGCCGTTTGCTGCTGTTCAACCCCAGAGCGATCGCATTAGCCTACAAGCTAATGTGCAAGATGAAGGCTTGGCACTATTAAATTTATTCACTGATCGGGTGACTTGGGTTAAAGGTCAAGGGCAACTGAATGTTCAAGTACAGGGGACTCTAAATCAACCAGTGGTAATGGGGAAAGCGGTAGTTGAGAATGCTACTTTTAAGGCGCAAGCTTTACCCGAAGCGTTAACCAATGTGACAGGAACGGTACAGTTTAATGGCGATCGCATCATTGTCCCCAGCATCCAAGCGCAATACAATCGGGAATTGGTGACTGCTTCAGGCATCCTGCCGATTTTTGCCACTCCCCAAACCCAGCAGCAAGCAACCAATAATCCCCTGACTATATCGCTGAACGATTTGAATGTCGATTTAGCCGGACTGTATCAGGGAGGAGCCAGTGGCAACGTTGTGATTACAGGCACAGCCCTATCCCCGAATCTTGGTGGTACGATTCGACTGAGCAACGGAAAAATATTAGTTGGGGGAACCGAAGCGGCTGCTACTTCTAAACCAGCTAATACAACCACAGCCAATGCAACCCCATCAACTCAGTTGCCCATAGACTTGACAGATCTACGGCTAGTTCTAGGTGAAGACGTGCGGGTAACTCGTCAGCCCATCTTTAGCTTTGAGGCAGAGGGAGATTTAACTGTAAATGGCAATTTGGCAAATCCTCGCCCTCAAGGTGTGGTGCGTCTGGTGGGGGGACAAGTTAACTTATTCACAACTGTGTTCACTTTGGCGCGGAGCGAAGCACAAACGGCACGCTTCACACCAAAGGGAGGATTAGACCCGATCCTAGATGTCACTCTCGTAGCAACCGTACCGGAAGCAACAGGAGAGTTTAGCGTCCCAACCTCCCCTCTATCTAGCGAAATTAGAGATCCTTCTACAACTAGCTTTGCCACTTTTCGCACCGTGCGCGTAGAAGCATCGATCCAAGGAGCGGCTAGTGAATTAGCCGAAAATTTGGAATTGACGAGCGATCCGAATCGGAGTGAATCAGAAATCGTGGCTTTATTAGGAGGTTCCTTTGTCAACAACTTCGGTAGAGGAGATCCCACTCTCGGACTGGCGGCGATCGCTTCGTCTACCTTATTAAACAACTTACAGGGAAGCATTGCAAAAATCGGTGAGGCGATCGGTATCGATGAATTACGCCTATTCCCAACTATTGTGACTGACCCAACGGAGGACGTTTCAGTACTCGGCTTAACAGCAGAGGCAATTTTTGACATTACAGATGATTTTTCTATTTCCCTGTCGCGGGTGTTTGCTACTGACGAACCCTTCCGTTACAACTTACTCTACCGTCTGAACGATCAAACTTTGGTGCGCGGCTCTACTGATCTTTCTGGGGAGAGTCGGGTGTTAGTGGAGTATCAAACAAGATTTTAGTTACAACATAATGGCTGCACTACAAAGACCTGTGCGATCGCCTTAGCTATCGTATATTCATACCAACTTAAGTAAGTCGGCGTGAAAAAACCAAACTATGTAAAGATAAATAAATACGGACAATGTACCTACCGAGGTGACTAAGAGATGGGCGCTCGTTTAAGGGTATTTTTGACTCGCGATCAGGACAAAACTCTATTAAACCTAAGAACTGTGGATGCACCACAGAAAATCAAAGACCGAGCAGAGATAATCAGGTTAAGCGAGTAAGAAAAAGTCACAAAAGTAAGCAAGACCCAAAAACCAAAGAAATAAAGCAAGCAGACCTAGATATGTTGGAATTATCTGCTGCCACTGGAGAAATAGACCTGAAGTATTTGGATGAATCAGGTTTCTGTATGTGGAGCGAGCCAAGTTATACCTATTACCAACGAGGTGAGCAAAAACGCTTAGAGCAAACAAAGCGCCGTGGGCGTAGATTAAGTATTATTGGGCTTCTTCAACCGTTAATCAGCTTTGTTTACGGCTTAGTTATTGGCGGTGTTAATCGTAAATCTTATATCCAAATGATGGAGATTGAAGCCCAAGAGGCGGAAAAATTTGGACGTATAAGAGTAATAGTACAGGATAACGATCCAATCCACCGATGCCAGGAAGTTCAACAGTTATGGTCAAAGTGGGAAAGTCAGGGTTTATACATCTTTTTTCTGCCTAAATATTGTTCTGAGATGAACCCAATTGAATTAGAGTGGCAGCATCTTAAAAAAGATGAGCTATCGGGACAAATGTTTGACGACGAATTAGACCTTGCTTATGCCGTAATCAATGGGGTTAAAGCGAGGGGATAAAGAGGAAAACATAGTACGGAACGTATTAAATTTAACTCTTATTCTTCAGTTTAACTTTTCGTTACATAGTTATAAATTTCCCCGCCGACTTACTTAACATAATCAAATCTATTTTCAACTTTGTTATATTTGGTCAGTTTGCAAACATCAAAGTTGCTAATTATCAAACTGAATCTCAACCAAAAAATAGCGGTTCTTCAGTAGCTGTTATGCTAAACTATTAGTTATGGTATCCAGTTAAACACTAAAAAATGTATCTTTTTTTTTGCCAAAACTCTTAGAGGTATTGACATCTAAATAGTATTTATTATTAGCTGTAAATACAAACAGATTATTTTATGTAAATTTACAGTTATGGCTAGCAAAAGAGATATTAAAATTTTAACAGAGCTTCTGGATTTAGACGATATAAAAGTTATCTCACATCGCCTTCATCCTGGGATTGGAATGATTTTACAAACCGAATCAAAACAATCATATAGTACTTGCCCCAGGTGTGGTACAAAAAGCCATAAATTACATCAAAATCATCGACATATTGTTAAAGACTTACCCTTGGGAGAGAAACCAGTATTTTTAGAAATTAATAGACGACAATTCAAATGTGAAATATGTAAAAAACCATTTAGTGAAGACCTAGATTTTGTTAGCAAAAAAAGAACTTATACAAAACGACTTGCACAGCAGATAATACAAGAGGTTTTAGACTCGGATATTCATAGTGTAGCGTCGAAAGGTATAGTGACGACAGAAGAAATAGAAAGGATGTTAAAAGACGCATCCGAAAAATTACCCAATTTAAAACCTTTGAATCTAAAAAGACTTGGACTTGATGAAATAGCTTTGATTAAAGGTCATGGTAATTACTGTGCGGTATTAATAGATTTAGATACATCTAAACTAATTGCTTTGTTAAACGGACGCACACAAGAAGTAATAAAGGAAACCCTGATAGAATGGGGAACCGAGGTGTTAGAACAAATAGAAGAAGTCAGTATAGATTTGTGGCAGGGCTATAAAAATTTAGTACTAGAATTAATGCCGAATGCTCAAGTAGTAGCAGATAGATTTCATGTAATGACACAGAAGTTGTAGAACTAGATACACAAAGGAAAAAAGAAAAACGAAATGTAGAAGCGTTAATCAAGAAAGAAAATTTAGCAGCAGAGAAAGCTAAGTATGAACTAATATTAGAGGGATTTAAGAATAGTAAATATCCCTTGCTTAAGGCCTTTCCAAGTAATAAAATGTCCCGCCCTCGCGTTGCGCCTGGGGGCGCAACGCCCACCAGTCCTTGGGTTGAGCCGAAATATATTTGATAGGGCGGGACATTTTATTTTCTGGAGATCCCTAAGAATGAAGAGAATTTAAATGAGCAGCAATTGAATAAACTCATTCAAGTGAAAAATGTCTCGACTATTCTGAAAGTAATGCATGAACTAAAAGAAAAAATTAGAGCGATTTTTAATAAGACTAATGATTGGTACACGGGAGTCTTTAAACTAGGTATGTGGCTATCGAGAGCTAAAAAATATTTCCCAAATAGCAACAATACTATTATTCGTTGGTTTGATGAAATTATTGCTTACTTTGATAATGGGACAACTAGTGGTGCTGTCGAAGGTATCAATAACAAACTCAAGCTAATTAAACGCTCGGCTTATGGATTTAGAAACTTTGAAAACTTCCGAATTAGATGCTTGTTAAATTGGCACTTTAATTGTTAGTTTAGCATAACAAGTACTAAAGAGCCAAATTCTCAAAGCTATTTTGAGCAAAACAGTTTTTTTACCTGTAAAATGAGTCATGAGCTAACACTTAAACAAAATTAGCTGATAATAAAATCTGATAAAGATTAATATCCCTTTCAACTAAGCAGGCATGACCGCTATGAGGTAGAGTTATTATTTGAGAATTAAGGAAAATACTACTTAAGCGGTGTGTCTCTGCTTCTGAAGGTAAAAGTCGGTCATTTTTACCAGCAATAAGTAAGACAGGTTGAGTAATCTTAGATAATTTTTTCTCGTCAATATCAAATTCTCTCATCAGAGATAGACGCTGATTAGCAGTTTCTTTAGGTGCAGAACTAATTGATTTGAAAAGAGCTTGGTTAGCATTAGGTGAAATTCGATTTAAATTAGCTAGAAGAGGTAAAGATATTAACGAAGAGATTTTATAAAACAATTGGGGCGTATAGGGAAATAAAAGTGAACCTAAATTTAACCAAGGTACTCGGTGAAATGAAGAGGCAGAATTAATTAAAATAATTTTGGTAAATAGTTCAGGGAATTTTTCTAAAACTTTTAGTGCCAAGCATCCACCGAATGATTCACCACAGAGATAAACAGGCGATGTCTCACGACAAGCCACTTCTCTACGAGACGCTACGCGCTGTACGTGTTTACGCGGTAATTTTTCTAGTTCTATTTGAGTTAAAGTTGCCACTTCTTCTGTCATTTCATCCCAGCTAGTTAGATCGTCAGGGGGAATGACAAAACAACGGACATCAAAAGCAGCCTCTAGACCTGCTGTTTGAATATACATTAGTTCCTTTCCAGTCTCATCCATTCCTGGTAAAAATACAAAAAGTGGATAAGTAGGGTTAGATGACTCAGTAGTTAAAAAATAAGGATGATTGCAAATTTTAGCTTGCATGACTAAATTAAACTAGACAACAAGGGTGATAATTTTGGTAAATCATTAACTAATTAGAATTACGATTCAACTAACTTAGAAGCAGGATTGTCTATTTTTTCATCTTCTAGCATCTTTGCATCATCGCTAGCTGGTTGCAAATAGTTCTGATTAGTTTGACCTATTAAACGTAAATTGAGTAGATTGGCGACCCAACTAGCCGTCAATCCTTGGAAAAAAACTGTCATCATGATTGTCAAAAATACTAAGGCTTTAATCGAATCACCGCCATTGATACCCCCTTTTGTAAGTGAAACTGCAAACAGAGAAGCTAAAGAAGCGGCTACAATTCCCCGGGGAGCAACCCAAGATAAAAATAACTGCTGCTGCCAATTAAAACCTAGATTCCAGGTAGATATCAAAATGTCAATGGGACGTACTACCAACATCAACACTAGAACTGTCAGAACACTACCCCAACCCAAAGCGAAAACACTTGCAATTGATAAATCTGCTGCTAATAGGATAAACAAAACCGAATTAGCTAAAATGCTCAACTGTTCATTAAACCAACGCACTAAAGGCTCTGAAGGCAAGTTACTAGCTCTTAAAACGATCCCCATAATTACAGCCACCACCAAACCCGACTCACTACGTAACACCTGTGCCAAACTAAATAAACCCCAGAGACTAGCTAAAACAACTAGATTTTTTAACTCTTGGGATAAGAATTGATCCTGTTTGAGAAGTTGAGATAGCAACCAACCTCCGCCTACACCAATAACTACACCTATACCCAAACGCAAAATCAAACCCTTAATTAAAATAAGCGGCTGCACATTTCCACTCAAGACAAAGTGAAGCACGATCACAGCTAGAATTGCACCGATAGGATCGATAAAAACCCCTTCTCCTTCCAAAAGTGTTGATACTTGTTTATCTACACCGATTTGTTTGAGGAGGGGATTAATAACTGTTGGGCCTGTCACAACTACCAGAGAGGCATAAAGAAAAGCAATTGGCCAAGGAAATTCGCTTAACCAGTGTGCAGCTATTCCAGCACCCACAAAGGTAATTAGCACTCCCACAGTAACGAGATTACGAAGACTGCTAGAAACTTCTTTTAACTCTCCTAGCTGGAGATTTAAACCACCCTCGAATAAAATTAGCGCTACCGAGAGCGAAACTACAACTTCTAAACCAACGCCTAATAAAGATGGCTCTAAAAAATCAAAACTATCTCGTCCTAGAAGAATCCCAAATAGAAGTAGCAAGACAATGCTAGGAATCTGAAAAAAACCAGCTAAAACTTGAGCTGCGATCCCAGCTATAACTGTTACACTTATCAAAATAGTAATAGGCAAAGATTCTTCCATAAATAACTTAAGTCGTACTGTACAACCTCCTATAATCAAACTTTAGAAAGATATAAATTGTACATTTACCTGATGACTGATGACTGTCAACTTTAAACGCAGAGTCAGCCTTACCTAAATCGACAAGATTGCTCTATAGTTGGAGTTTGTTCGAGTTGCACCATTATCAAAACAGCTGGCACATCGCCTACTGTTCCAGATAAGTGACCCTTATGACCTTGCGTGTCCGCTTTCGTACCCTGGTCTTCTCCAAATGAAATTTCACCAGGCCCCATCTCAACTCGCTGTCCATCCATAGTCTCAACAAACCAGCGTCCTGACAAAGGGATGACCCACTGAGGTTTTGGGTTTTCATGCCAGTTGCCAACCCATCCCACGGGTAGCACAGTAAAGGTGATTGTGACACCAGACTGCTGTAATTTAGAAAGCCACTGAGGCGAGGTATCTGGGGCTATACCTTTTTGGATGAAGTCCTCAATTTGACAACGGGACTGGTGACTTATACCGTCGTGGTCAGTCCAGACGTGCCAGTAGTCAATAGTTGGTTTATGTGATGAGTTATTCTGCATAAAAATGGCTCTTTTTAATTGTGGAAAATCTGATCTCAAATGTCGAAATGTATTGGGAAGCGATCGCTATTATTGGATAATCCCTGGTTGTACTGGTCTAACTCTGACTTTACCTGTACAAGCGTTAATTGTTTCTGGCAGGGTGAAGTGATGATAAGCGTTTGGAGGGGTGATTAAAATTTTTACAGAAGTTGGACAGGTCTGACCAACATCTCTAATATGGTTGTAAGCAATCTCGAATGAGGCTTGCTCATTGGGAGCTAGAGTTATATTTGCTGGAGATTGCTGTTGTGGGATTGGAGAACGAATGACTTTCACCCCCTTAAGAGGCTGATTTTGTGAGTTTAGCAAGACAAATCCCGGATAACCATAGAGGTTACAGGGTGATGAACTTTTATTAGTAAAAGCGTAAATAATAAAGACACTTCCCGCACCAGCATTGGTAGATACCTTACTTACTGATAATTGTTCAGTTTGGCAACGTTGAGGGTTAGCAGCCGAGTTAGTTTCAGGACTATAACTTTCTCTAGTCTTTGGCTTTGGTTGTTGTTTAGTGGCTAAGGAGTAATTTGTACAGCCAGTTATTAGTGCTGCACAAGTTAAGAATATACTACCACCATAAACTTTGGTAAAAAATTTGATTTTGTATTTCAAAACTACATCACTTCCTTAATTTTTTTACTAAGCAGCCACCAATTTACTGGGTAACTAGTGAGAAAGCCACATACCATACCAATTTGCATCATGAACCAAAAAACGGGATTGTTTGGGCGTAATGTCTCTGGTGAAAAAAGAATAAATAGTGCGATCGCCATCCAACCATACATTCCAATTTGCCATGCGGTTAATGAAAGAGTATCTGCTTTGACGGCAGCTTTTAAACCCTCACCCATAGAAAGTTCTCGCATCGGTTTGATGGTGAAATATTGAAAAGCAATTCCTAAAACAAACGCAACAATATAATCTAATACCCAAGTCCCAATTACATGACTACCAAAGATCACAATTGGCACGAAAAAAACAAACCATTCAGCAATGATATCTCCTAAAGTGCAACCACTACCGCAATGAGTTGCTCCCACAGCCACACTTTGCCAAAATGGTTTTTTCTTATTTGGAGGTTCTTCGTCTCTTTCTTTCGCTCTTTGAACTCTTTGCTTGGTACTTAATCGACCTACTTTATAATAAGCATAAAGCCCCAATGGCCCTGACCATAAAGCTGTCACTGGCCAAACTACCTGCATAATCCACATATTTTGAGGATTCTTAGTAAAAATATCTATAGCAATTATCAAAGCGCAAATGCCTGCTATTACTAAGGAAATGATGGCAATATCATACAGCCATTGAGGCATTTTATAACTCTCCTATCACTCAAGTAATATTAATTACCTATTAGAGTGAAATACTATAGATAAAGCATCTCACTAAAGTTTGATAGCTGAAATTAATTTTCAGGTGGTTTAGAGACAAATAATGAATAATTAGGTTTGTTTATTTCTCCAATTCGATTTAGAGGCCAAAACCGTAAAATTGCTTTACCAATAATTTTATTACGAGGTACAAATCCCCAATAGTGACTGTCATAGCTATTATTGCGATTATCCCCAAGAACTAAGTAAGAACCTGCCGGAACTATCACTGGTCCCCAGTGATAATCGGGTTTAGCTTCCAGGTAATTTTCTTGTAATGGTTTATCGTTTATATATACCTTGCCATTCTTTACTGCTACTTTTTCCCCAGGTAAAGCAATTACATGTTTAATAAAAGCGTCGTTAAAGTTTTCTGCTGTTAATGTTTGAGTGGGATTAAAAACAATAATATCGCCTCTTTTGGGAGAGCTAAAATCATAGCTAATTTTATCTATGATTAATTTATCATTTGTTTGCAGTGTAGGCTCCATTGAACCAGAAGGAATATAACGGGCTTCGGCAACAAAGGTACGAATTACTAATGCTAAAACTAAACTCAAACTGATGGTTTTTAGTCCTTCAAACCAAAAATTATTTTTCCAACCATAATTTTCTGCTTTGTCTTTTTCAAGATTACCCATAATTTTTCATAACTGTAACAAAATCTAGATATTTTTGGATGCTAAATCTTATCCATGTTGTACTCTGGAGTTTTGAATTATTGTTTTGTGTTATGACGTTTAATTAAGAATTAGCTGGCTTTTTACTATTTTTATTCACAAATAAATTTCCAGCAGCATCATTCTGATAAACACAGTAAATATCCGGTGAATTCTCCAGTTTACCTGTGAAGGCAAAAGTATTTAAACTTTGCTTACATTCATTCATTTTTGCAGATGTCACCAGATTTTTTTGTTGAAGAACTGCCCAATCATTTTGACGCAAGACACATCCAGGCTGCATCTTTGGTTGTGTGACATAAACTTTAAAAGGATTAAGAGTCACAAAAATATGAGCATCTGTAACTATGGCACTAGCTCCATACTGTACACAAATATCTGCATTAGGTGCAACAGTATCAATATAGCTGCTGCTAGCAACATTCTCTGGGTTGGAATTAGCAACGCTGCTAATGCTAACACCAATAACAATACCTATCATGATAGCAGCCCCAATAATTGCTGCTATTAGTGTATTAAAGCGAAAATTAAATGTAGTTTTATCGGCAGATGATTGAGGTTTTTTGAACATAATTAAGTTCTTTGTCTTTGATTAAATGATGAACTTCAAGATTTTATCGGTTTTAAGCATAAATAAAGCAAATGTATATGTATAAATTTTGCCAATATTTTAGGATTTAAGTTTATAAATTTAGCTTAATACCCTATATTTTTAAGTTAAAGCTCTCATGTGACAAACTTATGTCAAAGTATTTAAGAAAAAGTGTCTACAAAAAGAGTGGGCAGTAGTGCCTACTCTACAACATTATTAACTTAGGTAGCTTTGATCAGCTAACAGCTAATCAACTAACTGTTATTGTGTAATTGCGCTCTTCCCATTTGTTACTATCAATCCAAAAGAATGTAAAGGTGATTGGCTGTTGTTGATGATCGGACACAGGAATATCAACAAAATTCACGCCCAACTTTGTAGAAGTAGAAGGTGTATCTTGAAGAGTCTGCCAATTATCATCTGACCAGTGCAATTGAAAAGATGCTAAAGCTTGAATTCGCAAAGTTTGACCTTTTTTAACTTGGCTTACCTGTCGGTTAAATTTCCAAATTTCTAATGATTTACATTGCTTTCTTTCGCCTAAATAGCGATTTGCTACTGCTGGGATAAAATCAAACACCTGACCATCATAAGTTGACCGCAGCAGTTTGATATACTCTGCGTGCGCCCACATTAAGGGCATTGCTGAACCTGTTGGTTTTCCTAAATACATATGCACATCAGGTTTATCTGTTTCATCCCAAACTTGTTCTGGTAGCAAACAAGTGTCTGAAGCAAATCTTTCCATCGCCTTAATATATGTTTTGACATCACCGCCAACAGCTAGTTCATAATGTCCGCGTTCTCCTGTCAAGAGAGGCCAAGCACGTCCTTTACCCCAACCCGTATAAGGACTGCCATCTTTTTGCTGTCCGTAGCCGTCATGGTTGTAACGATGCCAACAAGACCCAACGGGTGTATCCACTTTTAAGACTGCATCAATTACTTTGACAGAATCAACAATAATTGGGTCATCAGGTTTGCGAATGCCGTAGCGTACCAATTGTAGAAATCCGCCATCGACAATTTCTTTTGCTGGAAATTCTCCTGATTCACCAGGCGGTTGACTGCTAATGAAAAGAGTTCCCTGATTTGGATTTTCGTTGGGTTGGGGATTATTGATATCTGTAGGAGTAATGCGGATATAATGCCGTTTGATACCAGGAACTAGAGTTCCTTCGGTAGTTACTGTCCAATCTTCAATGTGAGATTCTAAAAAATCGGCGTATTCTTCGATAAATTCTGCTGTGGCTTCATCGCCATGTTCACGGGCAAATTGGGCAGCACAAATTAAGCCAGCAATGTTACAAGCGAGTGTGGAAGGTGAATAACCACTACATTCTTCCCAGCGTTCTTGTTGGGTAACGGGGCCATGACGAATTAAATAACCCGCAGCCCTGAGAATCATTGGATAAATATCAAAGTTCAGTGGTACTTTTTCTTGGTGTAAAAGCCATGCTAAAAGAATCGGAAATGCGACTTCATCTAATTGAATACCTTGCCAGTAAGGTTCACCATCAACCCAGAAATTTTGAGCAAAACCCCCGTCTTCTTGCTGACTAGTGGCAAGATAAATGAGCGATCGCACTGCTGTATCTGTTTCCCCAGCTGCCACTAAACCTGCTACACTGCTAACCATGTCCCGCGTCCAAACAAGGTGATATCCGCCTTGGTCTTGGTCATCTTTGGTTTCACCCCAAGGAATAGCCATAGATGCAATTAAAGCACCAGGATAAGTCTTGTCTTCATGTGCCAACAACAAACTCACGCTGCTGTGATACAACTTCCCTTCATCGCAGGAAACATTTTCTAATGATTTGATATCGTTGCGCGATTGCTTCCACTGTTCGTTATATTGCTGCTTCTGATGTTCAAAAGGCAGATTAAGCGACTGAAACAGGGTAGAAATTGCATTGTGTACAGATGTACCAAATGCCAGTCCTAAAGTAAACTCTTGACTTTGAGCTAGATTGAGTTTTCCAGTCAAAGCTAAGTTACCATCTACCGCACTATCAAACTGCCAATCCATCCAAAAATTGTCAGCTAAATCTGTCCAACCATCACTCCGACCAACATAGCCACAGGAAAGACGAGTAAACGGAACTGTTGCGCCCAGCGCCAACCAAGTTCCTCCTTTTTCTGCTACAAGAATATTTAGTCCAGCTACTTCTACCGTGTATCCATTATTATCCCTACCGCCTACTTCCAGATGGGGCGCACATAAAGCGTATAAATGTAGTTGGGAAATAAACTCGCGCTCTCCTGTTAACTTTGTGTGTTGTAATATACAGGATAAATGCGGGTCAGCAATCACTTCCTTAATCACGGCATAGCGCCCTTGGGGATCGGAATTAGTGATGCGGAATCCTAAACCATGAGTCCATAAATGTTCTACTTGCGATCGCAGATGGCGTTTCTCTTCGTGAAAAAAGCTTTTGCCATCAGAAATGAGGTATTGCAAATCCCGAATTTGAGGTTTGTCTACTGTCGGATGGTAGATTTCGGTCACAACACCGTTCCAGATAGTAAACCAAACTTGGCTGGAAGTAGAGTAAGCTGTTCCGACTCCATCTTTATTTGCATGAGTCCATCGCGGATCGATACCCGGTGAACCAAAAACCTGTGTTTGATTAAGAATTTTCATGATTTAGCTTTGAGTAGCTTTTTGGTTATTTTGCGATTCTGTTGTTAATGCTTTCCAAGCAAATCGAGCCAATCCTGTTAGTAGATGCCAATTATCTAGTTTGCTGCTTCGATTGACTGTTTGATGTAACTGTCGAGCTACTTCTGTATTAATATCTGACTCTGTGATTCTTTCGTCTTGAAATTCTTGCTGAGATTGATGCCCCAAATAAGCCCCCAACGCTACCAAAGCAACACCAGCACCTAATCCTAAAATTAGCCAATCTTGATTTTCGGTTGCCCAAAGTTGAGTGCTGTAATCCTGTGCTTGGTCATCAAATCTACCATGAGCGCCGCGATCGCCACTTAGGGGTTCCCACAAATTACTCAAGCGATTCTGATTTTCTGGTTGCTCTGTTTGCTGGCTCTTGTATCCAGTTTTACCGAGATAGCGGTCTAGTATTCCTGGGGCGACTTTAGTTCCCAAGATAGCCTCAACTGTCGAACTACCTACATAGAGTTCGCGCCGTTTGTGAGTAGCTGCCCAGACAATCGCCTCCGCTGCCACTTCCGGTTGGAAAATTGGCGGTACTGGCTGGGACTTATGGGGCATATTGTTCTTAATCCAGTCAAACTGCGGCGTATTGACTGCTGGCATTTGTACCATTGTGATGTGAACATTGCTACCGTCATGGTGTAGTTCGCAACGGATAGAGTCTGTGAACCCACGAATGGCAGCCTTAGCACCGCAATAGGCAGATTGTAAGGGAATTGAGCGATAAGCAAGGGCAGAACCTACTTGGACAATCGTACCGCGATCGCGTGGCTTCATCCTTCGCAATGCTGCCATTGTGCCATACACATATCCCAGATATGTCACCTCGGTAACACGGCGAAATTCCTCTGGTTTAATCTCTAAAAATGGCGACAAAATTGATGCCATCGCATCATTGACCCAAATATCAATCGGGCCAAATTCTTTTTCAACAGCAGTAGCAGCAGCCTCTACTTGTTCTGGATCGGAAACATCAGTTGGTAGCACCAATGCTTTACCACCAGCTGACTCAACTTCTTGACGCGCCCCTTCTAGCCCATCACGGCTGCGGGCGACTAATCCAATATGCGCCCCTCGTTTGGCAAATGCGCGGACAGTGGCTCTTCCTATCCCGGCGGAGGCTCCGGTAATGACTACGACTTCAGGTTTTGATACACTCATAATCTACTTTTTAGGGAATCACGATTTTTTAATAGAATGGTTTATGTAACTATACACAAACGCAGAGAGTAATATGAGAGTTACTTAAGCAGTTCGAGAAGATTTGCGAGTAGCAGCTAAGGATTTAGCTTCAATAAATATTTGTTTAATTTCAGGATGTTTTTGACGTATTTTCGCTTCTAAATTATCTACAGTTGATGCGATTTCTTCACCTGTGAGATTTTTTGAAAATTGAATTTCTAAGTTAAGTAATACTTCCTGTGGAGCAAGTTGCATTGTTAGCACACGGATAACTTCTTGGACTCTTGGTTCTGTTTTGGATAAAGAACGGATATTAGCTATAGTTTGAGGATTAGCACTTTCTCCAACTAATAGTCCTTTACTTTCGATTGCTAGTAATACTGCTACTATAGCTAAGATAATGCCAATAAGAATTGAGGCAATACCATCAAAATAAACATTGTTAAATAAATGTCCTAAAAAAACTCCTATTAAAGCTACAAGTAAACCTAAAATTGCCGCAGAATCTTCAAATAAGACTGTAAATATTGTAGGGTCTTTACTGTTTTTAATTGCTTCCCAAAAGCCTTGATTGCCTTTAGTTGGTAAAAATTCCTTTAAAGCTACAGTCCAAGAAAAACCCTCAAATATGATTGCTACACCTAGCACAATATAATTCCATATCGGGTCTTCTAAGGGACTAGGGTTTATTAGATGAGTAATTCCTTCATAAATAGACATTCCTCCACCAATAGCAAAAATGAAGATAGCAACAATTAAAGTCCAGAAGTAAAGTTCTTGCCCGTAGCCAAAGGGATGACTATCATCTGCTGGCTTTTGACTCATGCGAATTCCCAGCAGGAGTAATAATTGATCGGTAGTATCTACAACTGAATGAATACCCTCAGATATCATCGCTGAACTATTGGTAATGTAAGCAGCGATAAATTTAGTGATAGCGATCGCTAAATTAGCTCCCATCGCTGCAAAAATTGTTTTCTTAGATGAATCTGAAGCCATGACGTAAGTATTAGCTGTTAATTTACTATCTAACTAGGTAATTTTCTCAGAGATTTTCTTCTGTTCTTAACAAAAGCGTAATGCATCATCAGATGATGTTCGCTATGTTCATGTTTACTACCACTATTCATCATTTGCAGCATATGAGGCCCACCAGTTTTAAAAAATCGTATAACTAATAAAACTGCTAAAGCCAAAAACAAAATATTCAATACTGTGGTGTAGTTAAATTGAATAGATGCTTCAACTACTTTGGCGTTATGTTCTTGTGGGATTAACCCCAAAATTTGGAATAAAATTTCAATAATTAGTGCCGCACTCACCATTGCTGTGTAGAAAGCAATAAATAGAAATGCGCTAACTTTTAGCCCGTAGTATTTGCGGTAGATATCTAAAATTGGTAGCACAATTAAGTCAGCAAAAATGAATGCAACTACGCCTCCAAAGCTAATACCCCCATTCCACAGCACAGCCGCTAGAGGAACGTTGCCTACAGAACAAACAAAAGAGAAGATTGCTACGACTGGCCCGACAATTGGCCCCCATAATTTTGACCATATAGGGTGATCTGTCAGAAAGAATGCTTGCCAAAAGTCACTGGGTATCCAAGCAGCCAACGCACCTGCAATTACTAATCCCAGTGCAATATCCAACCACACCGAAACCCAGTCCATCACAAAATAGTGGCTAATAGCTGTAAACCCTCGATCGGAAAAAATCCTTTGCCAAATGGAACCTTCTGTTACCGACATATTCATATCGGCGTGTCCTTCCATTTTGCCAGCGAGTCCCCGGTTCGCCTGCTGTTTAGCTGCTTTCACTAGCTTAGGTTTCAGGAAGAATCTAAATAGCAGCACTAATATAAAAATCATCAAAGGCCCGCCGACAAACTCAGCTAGAGTAAATTGCCACCCCATTAATACTGCCAAGATAATACCCAGCTCAATAACTAAATTAGTTGAGGCAAACTGGAATGCCATTGCTGCGGTAAAGTTAGCGCCTTTGCGAAAGATGGAACGGGCAAGGGCGACAGAAGCGTAAGAACATGACGATGAAGCTGCACCCAAACCACAAGCTACTGCGATCGACTTTGGTGACGCATCTGGTAGTAACCGACTCATCTCCCCTTTGGAAACCACCGCTTGAACAATGCCTGATAGCGTAAAACCCAGAATCAACGCCCAAAGAATCTCCCAAAACATGGAGAATGTCATGCTGAGTGCGAGAAGAATTCCATTAATTGGATCGGTAAAAGGGTTAATAGCCTGCATTTTGATTTCTATCTTTAGTTAGTACCGTTTTCTAGCAATTCTTAATTTGTAGCCGAAACTTGTAAGTCGCCGTCTTGATAAGTAACTTCCCATCGGGTTTGTTCTCCCTCACGCCAAAAACGCAATGACACTTTCGCCTCTCCCACAGACAGATTTATTAATTCCAAATCTGGTAGGCACTCTGGTAAATTAGGCTGTACTTTTAACTGTTGCTGTGGTGCATCGGCTTCGAGTCCTAAGATGCTGCGAATGATTAAGAAAATTGAACCAGCCGCCCAAGCTTGGGGTATATTCGCATCTGGATAGGGGACTGGAAAGTTATCGTCTCGGCGTTCAATTCCGGCAAACAATTCTGGCATTCGTCCAGCTTGAAAGTAACTAGCAGCAGCAAAAATGCCTTCAGCAATTTGGTTAGTTTCTTTGTGGTAGCCGTAACGCTTTAATCCGGCGGCAATCATAGAGTTGTCGTGCGGCCAAACACTACCTCTTTGATAACTAATTGGGTTATACCCTTGATTTTGAGATGAAAGAGTCCTTATACCCCAACCACACCACATATCTGCTTGAAAAAGTCGCTCTGCAACTTTTTTCGCCCTTTCTTGGGGTACAATACCAGACCAGAGCAATTGTCCGGGATTTGAGGCGATAGACTTAATTTGTTGCTTGTTGTTATCTAAGCCAAGACAGTAAAAGCCTTCATCTTCCATCCAAAAGCGATCGTTAAAGCGTTTATATAGTTCTTCTGCTTTTTGACGTAGCTTTTTGGCTTGTTCTTGTTCTCCCCACACCTCATAAATTAAAGCTGCCCTTTGCCAAGCATCGTAGACGTAACCTTGCACCTCACACAAAGCAATTGGCGGTTCTACTAACTTGCCATTTGGGTAAACCATTGATTCACCCGAATCTTTCCAGCCTTGATTGCGTAATCCGTGACTAGAACGAGTTAAATACTCAACAAATCCATCTCCATCAAAATCGCCGTACTTCTCAATCCAAGTTAGTGCTTTCTCTACTGGCGATCGACATTCATTCAGCATACTCAGATCGGCGTTCCAGCTATAAGTCTCAGCCAGGGTAACAATCCAGAGAATAGTAGTATCTATAGTCCCGTAATAGGGACTGTACGGTAGCTGATTGAGCTTCGTTAACTCGTCACGCCGCAATTCATGCAGCATCTTACCGGGAGTAGCATCGTGCCAATCATCTAACTGTGTTGCTTGTAGTTGAGCTAACCTGACAAGCGTACCACGGGCAAATTTGTGGTAAACTGCCATCGTTTGCAAGCTGGAAATTACAGAGTCACGTCCAAAGACAGCCATAAACCAGGGAATACCAGCCGCAGGCATCCAAAATTGCTGCCCATTGTCTTCTACCTGAATTCGTAAAGCCCCCATATCAACGAGCGCCTGCTGATAAAATCCCCTAATCTCAGCATTAGAAGATTGCAACATTGTCGCATTACTTAGAAATTCATCCCTGACTTTTCCGGCTTCTGTAGTGTGAGGCACAGCACAGGTTTGTTGAGGTTTGAGGACATCCCCATTGGCTAAGACTGTGAAATTGATACAGGTATGCCATGTTTTTCCTGGAGTAATAACTACATTAAACATTAAACGACCGTTGGCGTAGCTTGCTTGGGAAGTGGAACAAACTGGCTCAGTCACGATGCCTCTGACAAAAGAACTGCTACGGTAGTTGGTAGTGAGTACACCGTCTTTCCATACTGTTTCAGTATTACCCCGCATGACTATGTTTTTTGCTCTCACCTCAAAAATATCTGCAAAGTCAGAACGAATCGCTAACATCAGTTGAAACTCAACTGGTTGTGGGTGGTAGTTAGCGATTTCAATATCTTCGTGTATTCCCCCTACAATGTCGCGCCGGATAGTTATAAACAAACTACCAGCAGGTAAATTTCCATTAACTGTAGGAAGTTGTGGATTAGTGAATTGATAAAGGGCAGTGTGATGATTGAGATTGCTAGAGGCTAGCAGCACCAGTCGGTAGCGATTGAGAGAAATTTCGTAGTAAGAAATTAGACGTGTGTCACGAACGAAAAAACCTTGTGCTTGATTGTCATCAATGGAAGCATCACTAGCTGTTACAAGAAATGAGGAACCATCATTAATCGTGATTAAACCAGGGTTGACAGTAACTTGTGTGGGCATAACTTCAACCGTTCTCCGTAAAACCCGGATACAAAGTCATGCCACCGTCTACAAATATTGTTGTACCGTTGACATAATCGGAATCATCAGAAGCAAGCCAAACTGCTGCTTTGGCAATATCTTCTACATCCCCGACTCGTTTTGCCGGAATTAATTGAAGTAACTTTGCCTCGGCTTGTGGGGTGTCCCAAGCTGATTTATTGATGGGGGTTTTAATTGCACCAGGGGCGATGCTATTCACACGGATTTTATGGGGAGCTAGTTCTTGAGCAATACTTTGCATCATCATATGAATACCGCCTTTACTAGCAGCGTAGTTAACATGACCTGCCCAAGGAATCACCTCATGCACTGAACTAATGCAAATAATCTTACCTGCGGCAGATGAAATCTGCGGTTGCACTCCTCGACGTAAGAATTCCTTGGCGGCTTCCCTAGCACATAAAAATTGTCCGGTTAGGTTGACTCCAATAACTGTATTCCATTGGTCGAGGGTCATATCTACAAAAGGTGAATCTTTTTGCAAACCTGCATTGTTCACTAAGATGTCAATAGTTCCAAAGTGCTGGAGTGTCTGTTTAAACATCGCTTTTACTTGGTCTTCTTTGCTGACATCAGCTTGAATGGCAAAAGCTTCACCATTATTCGCTCTTATATCATCAACTATTTTGTGGGCTTCTTCAGCTTCAGAATGGTAGTTAATAGCTACTGTTGCACCTGACAAAGCCAAATAACGAGCTATAGCTTCACCAATGCCAGAACTAGCACCAGTTACAAGTGCCTTTTGACTTTTGAGTAGGTAAGGAGAATAGCTCATAATGTTTCCTGAAGTTCTTAAAATCGAGGGTTTTATTGTCGCCAATGCTGAAAAGATATGCTTTCTATAATTTTTTTGAATACTATTTATGCAATTCAATATTTAATAACAAGTACTAAAGAGCCTAAAAAATTACACAAGTATATATTAAATTTTCAACAGCTATGACTTTGATTCTGGCATTACTTTAGAAGTTTACCGTGACGTTCGCCTCCAGCTAATGGAGGAATAAAGAACTCCTTCCCAAGGGCTAGAAAAATTTCATATAATTTTCACAATTAGATGAAATTCATAAATTATGAAGGTAGTAGCCCTTATCTCTTAAATAAAAATAGATTTTGTCAGATTTATATTTATTACTTTTAAAATTTTAAAGTGTGAGTAACAAAAATCAACAAATCATTTTTGTTCTAAATCACCCTTGGGATAGTATTCTTTAATCTATTTATTAGATAAGAGTTACTAAGAATACTTTTGTGGAGAGGAATTTAAAGCGTAAAACTCAAGAATGAATTCTTTTATGAGCAAAATTAACTTATACTACAGCATCTAGCGATCGCCAGGAGAAAGCGATGTTCGCTCTGACATTAAATAGCCAAAATCTCCCGTACCCCGACCCCATCCACCCCATTGTTGTGCATTTCGTAATTGCGATGGTGTTTTTCTCATTCATTTGCGACGTAGTGGGTTATTTCACATGCAATGCACATTTATTTGAAGTCGGTTTCTGGAACATGTTTGTTGCGGCGATCGCAATTTTCGTTGCCATAATTTTTGGACAATTTGAAGCAGGACTGGCACAAATTTATCCAGCAGTGCAGCCAACGCTCAATTTTCACACACTTATGGGTTGGTCACTAGGGGCGATCATTGCAATTATTACAGCTTGGCGGTTTGTGATTCGCAATCGTAACCCCCGCAAAGTTCCGCCTGCTTACCTTGGTGCAGCAACTTTCTTAGTATGTTTAGTGTTGTTGCAAATATATTTAGGAAGCAAGCTGTTTTGGGTATATGGCTTGCACGTTGAGCCAGTAGTTGAAGCGATGAAGCAGAGGATATCGCCATGAACTCGCAACTAATTGACTCTTTAAGATTGAGATTAGGCATTAACGGACTGCCCTACGAAATTCCCATGCACCCACAGTTAGTGCATTTGACATTAGGCTTATTTATTATTGCCATCTTGTTTGACATAGCAGGATCAATTTTTCCTATAGAAAGACCCATCTTTAAATTCTTGGGCTTGGCTGCTTTGCGTTCTGGCTTCTTCGATGTTGGCTGGTACAACCTGCTAGGGGCATCTGTGGTAACTTTTTTCACTGTCGCCTTTGGTTTTTTCGAGCTAATACTGGCAAACCCACCAATTGATCAAAAGAGTGATTGGGGCTTAAATGCCTCTTGGACAATGGTTGTGCATGGTTTGGGTGGTGTTTTATTGTTGGGGATCATCGTTGCTATGACCGTTTGGAGAGGCTTACAACGCTACCAATGGCGCAAAGATGCTTCTAGACAAGTGCAGTGGAGTTACTTGTTGGCAGGTATTGCAATCATGGGTATCTTGTACGTCCACGGAACTTTAGGAGGACAATTGGGATCAGAATTCGGGATTCACGTCACTGCTGCTAAGTTACTCCAAGAGGGTGCAAACCCAAACTTACTACCCAAATAAACGAGAAGCACTCTGAGTTTATGTTGAGATTTTTAGAGTATTTACTAATTGCTGGTTATATTGCAGTGTTACTCGTCATCAGCCATTGGATTGGGCAGCAAGCATATTCTTGGATGCCTACCGAAGCTACGGCAGAAGCGCAAAAGGTAGATAGTTTGTTTAGCTTCTTAACATCAGTTGGCGCGTTTATTATTCTTGGGCTTTTGGGCATGATGTTGTACTCGATACTATTCTTCCGCGCACCCAAAAATGACTACAGTGAGGGACACCCATCTAGAGGCGATCTAAAAATAGAAATTTTGTGGACAGCGACTCCAACAGTGTTAGTTTTGTGGCTTGCTTTCCAAGGCTTCAATATTTATCAGCAACTAAATATTCTGGGTTTAGGACAAATCGTACATTTGCATACACCTCTAGAAGAACCAGCATACGCCGTAGCCAGCAATGACAAACCTAAACCAGCTGCTGAAACTATTGAAGTTTTCGTGAAGCAGTGGGATTGGTCTTTCCGCTATCCAAATAATGTTACCAGTCATGAATTACACCTGCCCGTAAATCTTCGTACTCGCCTGAATATGCACGCCAAAGACGTACTCCACAGTTTTTACGTCCCTGAGTTCCGTTTACAGCAGTATATCGTCCCTGGACGTAACATTGACCTCGTAGTTACACCTACTCGCACAGGTAAATACAAGCTCAAAGATGCTCTATTTAGCGGTACTTACTTTGCTTTGATGGATGCCAATGTACATGTTGAATCCCAGCAGCAATATAACCAGTGGCTGACCAAAGCAGAACAAGAAGCAACAAGCATCAAAAATCAGGCGGTAGCTGAGTATTCCCAACCGCCAAAAACATTGTTTAAGAGTGGCTGGTACACTGTTGCACCTGAACAAAGAGCGATCGCGCGGAGCGCAGTGCCAGAGGCGATGCTCCAAGGGAGCCGCCCAAAGGGCTAACGCCAAATAAAGGAAAGTAGTAAATGACACATGATTCTATAGACGCAACATCTCAAAACGAGCCTGAAAATAACTGGCGACGATACTTCAGCTTCAGCACTGACCATAAGGTGATCGGCGTTCAGTACATGGTGATGTCTTTCATATTCTTCTTGATTGGTGGACTGTTGGCGATGCTTATTCGTGCCGAACTGATTACGCCCCAATCAAATGTGGTTGATCGTCCCCTCTACAACGGCTTGTTCACCTTGCATGGGACAATCATGATTTTTTTGTGGATTATCCCATTCAATGCAGGTATCTCTAATTACCTAGTACCGTTAATGCTAGGAGCGCGGGATATGGCGTTTCCTCTACTCAACGCCATTTCTTTCTGGATTCTGCCACCAAGCGGAATTTTATTAGTATCTAGCTTCCTACTACCCAATGGTACAGCACAGTCCGGCTGGTGGTCATATCCCCCAATTAGTCTGCAAATTCCTCCTGGTCAGCCGATTAACGGTGAATTTATTTGGATTGTGAGTGTAGTACTGATTGGCATCTCCTCAATTATGGGGGCTGTTAACTTTGTCACTACCATTTTTTGGATGCGCGCCCCAGGAATGACTTTTTTCCGAATGCCTGTGTTTGTTTGGTCAGTTCTCAGCGCCCAGTTGTTACAGCTGGTTAATTTGCCTTCTCTAACAGGTGCATTGATACTACTTTTATTTGACCTCAGTTTTGGGACGCAATTCTTCAAACCCTTAGAAAATGGCGACCCGATCATTTACCAGCATTTATTCTGGTTCTACTCTCACCCCGCAGTTTACATCATGGCGCTACCAGCCTTCGGTATTTTTGCCGAAGTTTTGCCAGCCTTTTCTCGTAATCCCCTATTTGGCTATCGGTCATTAGCGATTGCTTCTTTAGGCATCGCTGTAGTCAGTATCTTTGTTTGGGTGCATCATATGTTCACCAGTGCGACTCCTGGCTGGATGCGGATGTTATTTATGGTGACATCAATGTTAGTTGCCGTGCCTACTGGTGTCAAAGCATTTGGTTGGACTGCCACAATTTGGAAGAGTAAGCTGCACCTAGAGACACCCATGCTATTCGCTATGGGAGGTGCAGCCATGTTTCTGCTTGGTGGTGTCACTGGTGTGATGCTGGCAGCCGTACCATTTGATATCCACGTCCACAATACCTACTTTATAGTGGGACACTTCCACTACATTGTCTTTAACACCATTACAATGGCAATCTTCGCTGCCATTTACTTCTGGTTTCCTAAGATTACCGGACGGATGTACGCCGAAGGTTGGGGCAAATTGCATTTTTGGTTAACCTTTATCGGTGCTAACCTGACTTTCTTCCCCATGCTGCCACTAGGTTTACAAGGAATGGTACGCCGCATTTCCTCCTATGACCCACGCTATCAAGGATGGAATATTGTTGCCAGCTTGGGAGCATTTTTACTGGGAGTATCCACACTGCCTTTTATTGCTAATATGGTGGGTTCCTTACTATATGGACAAAGAGCAGTTAACAATCCTTGGCGAGCTACTGGACTGGAATGGACAACGACCTCACCACCACCGCGAGATAACTTTGAAGAGATTCCGGTTGTGAAAAGACCCCCCTACGATTATGGTGATCCCAAATATTCAGTTATAGAACCTACAGAGTCAGACGAAGAGAGGCGTAGAGAAATATGGGAGAGATAATTGCCATAAAACCTGTTTCCTGTTCCCTGCTGTATTTGAATTATGAACCGTCGCACCATTTATATAGATGAAAGTCCAATCCGTTTTGAAAAGTGGCGGAAATACCTACCGAATTGGCTCAAGCGTTTCCTGCCAAGTCGAGGTGGACGCGCTGAAGATCATCATGGCAAAGCAATTTTCGGATTTACCGTATTCCTGCTGTCAGAAAGCATAGTCTTTTTGAGTTTTATCTTCACATACGTTGGCCTGCGATTGACACACTCAGGAAATTGGCTTCCACCTGGTGTTTCGGGGCCGGAATTATCTACCCTGGTGATTATTAATACAGTTGTTTTACTTTCGAGCAGCTTTGTCATTCAACCAGCAGAAAATGCTCTCCAGCGTGGCAGATTAAAGAAATTTCGCTGGCTTTGGTTGATGACAATTGTAATGGGAACTTACTTCTTAATTGGTCAAGGAATTGAATGGAGTAAATTGGATTTTGGATTAAGCACAGGACTAGTTGGTTCAACATTTTATGTATTAACAGGTTTCCACGGTTTGCACGTTTTTGCTGGTGTGATTCTCCAGATAACTATGCTTGTTCGTTCATTTATTCCAGGTAATTACGACAAAGGTCATTTTGGTGTGAGTGCTACTACTTTGTTTTGGCACTTTGTTGATATAATTTGGGTCTTTTTATTCTCACTTCTCTACCTTTGGCAAGCATAAAATTTTTTCAACAATAAAATCTACTTTAGAAATAAATTATGAGATTTTTAACTCAAGAATTACCAACAGAAAATAATCCCTCAAACGGAATTCGGGAAGCTCCACCGCCAGGTCAAGATTCACTAATTGCACGTGGTTTACAAAAAGAACAATATGTAGCTATTACTGTTCTAGCGGTGATTGTGTTTATTGCTATTGGAATTTTTAGCCGCAGAGTTGAATATGCTATTTTGTTCGCGGTTATTCTCAGTGCTATTTTAATTGCTTTCTTTTTATTTGTATAGCAAAACTTTCATTACTCTTTAATCTTTTTCCGATATCTGGAAAAGGGATATAAGGATTTAGGAGAAATCATTTTATGAACAGCCCAGTTTATCAAACTGTGATTGTCGGCGGTGGTTTTACCGGACTATTTACAGCCTTACACCTGGCTCATGAACATTATCCCCGCTCTGTAATTTTAATTGATAAGAATGAGCGATTTTGTTTTAAGCCGTTACTTTATGAGTATTTCGATGGCGAAATGGATAGCTTTCAAGTAGTACCGCGTTTTTCGGAATTACTTCAAGGTAGCGGTGTCATCTTTGTTCAAGATACGGTGCAATCGATAGACCTACATCAACACGAAGTCAAATTAGCTTCGGGAAATTCCTACAAATACAGCAATTTAGTATTAGCTTTAGGTAGTGTTACTGGCTATCATCAAGTCGAGGGAGCCAGAGAATATGCTCTACCCTTCTGGACACAAGCAGATGCGATCGCTCTTGACCGACATTTACGCGATTGTTTACAAAAAGCCATCCAAACGGAAGATGTAGAACAACGCCACAAACTATTAACAGTAGTTGTGGTTGGTGGTGGTGCTTCCGGTGTAGAAATGGCAGCAACTTTAGCTGATTTTCTGCCACATTGGTATAGTGCTTTAGGAGGTAATTCGGCGGAAATTCGGGTAATTCTTCTCAATCATGGTGAAAAAATTCTTGATGGCGATATTAACGACCCTTTGCGTCCAATTGCTGAGGAAGAACTACAAAAACGTACTGTACCAATTGAAATTCTTAGGGAAGCAGAAGCTACTGCTGTTCGTCCCAATGCAATTGAATATAAAAGCAAGAATGAAATTAAGACACTGGCAACACATACCACAATTTGGACTGCTGGTACTTCTATTCATCCCCTGATTCAAGAGTTACCAATTTCCAAAGAACATCGCGATCATCATAACCGCCCTCTAGTTTCTCCTACGCTGCAACTACTCGACTTTCCAGAAGTTTTTGCAGGTGGTGATTGTGCAGCAGTTGTGGATAATTCACTACCACCTACAGCCCAAGTAGCTTATCAACAAGGAGCTAATATCGCTCAAAATTTGAAGTCACTTGCTCTAGGAGAAGAACCCAAACAAAAGACGGTTAACATCCGGGGAACTCTTTTAAAGTTGGGATTAAATGATGCTGCTGCTAACTTATTCAATGTTTTTGAAGTTGCAGGCGAACCTGCTCATTTAATCCGTCAAGGCACTTATTTAACACTGCTACCAACTCCAATTCATGACTTTAAAGCCACTACAGAATGGCTGGATGAAGAGGTATTTCATCACCACCTCGACCCCCACAATGTAGGCAAAAAAGTTGTACAAGCGGTGGAATTAGTAGGTGCTGGAGTTGTTGGTGTTTTAGTTGCAAGGAAATTACTACGAATGTTGGGAGATGAGGAGAAAAAAGAATAGGAAGTGAAGGCATTTTTCCGATCAAAAGGAGCATTAATTGATGAATATGCCTAATCAAACTGATGTACAAGTACAAAGAATAAGAGCTATTGGCTTAACGGTGACAAACTGCGATCGCTCTTTGGATTTCTACACGCAAGCACTCTTGTTTGAACTTGTTTCTGACATCACTGTTGCAGGACAGGATTACACCGACCTAGAAGGCGTGATTGATGCAAAAATTCGCATTGTGACTCTGCGGCTAGGTGATGAACTCATCGAATTAATGGAGTATCTCAATGTGGAAGGAAAACCTATTCCCAGCGATTCCCAAAGCAATGACTTGTGGTTTCAACATTTGGCGATTGTGGTAAGTGATATGGATCGCGCTTACGCTCACTTGCACTCATTTCCTATTGCACCAATTTCAGTTGAGCCGCAGACAATACCACCAGGGAATAAAGCTTCTGGTGGTGTCCGCGCTTTCAAGTTTAAAGATCCTGATGGTCATGATTTGGAGTTAATTTGGTTTCCGCCTGATAAGGGACAAGATAAATGGCATCAGAAAAAGAATCGCTTGTTTTTGGGAATCGATCATAGTGCGATCGCTATTTCTAACACCGACCAAAGTCTACACTTTTACTGCGACCTCTTGGGAATGCAAATCGATAGCCATAGTCTCAACTGGCGTGCAACCCAAGCTCGTATGGATGATTTGCCAGGAGCCGAAGTCCAAATTACGGCACTGCAACCAGTTCAAGATGGTGTAGGAATTGAACTGCTGGATTATCTTGTGCCTGGAACAGGTCGTCCTATACCGAGTGACTGGAAAAGTTGCGATATTGCGAGGGTGCAAGTTGAATTTGTTGTCAATAATCTTGAGCAGCTAGTGAATAAGTTAAAGCAAAACAGGGTTCAGTTTGTATCACCAAGAATTGTACAGTTTAGCGATCGCTCCCGCCCTTATAAACAAGGTTGTTTAGTTAAAGACCCTGACGGACACGTAGTATTGCTGATTCGGCATCGGCTCTCACCCTGACTAAGACTGACTTTTGCTGGAGATTAAACACATGGAGACAACAACCAAAACGGACGTTATTATCGTCGGAGCGGGGCCGACCGGGCTTTCACTGGCTGTGCAATTGATACGTTACGGCATCGACTTTGTAATCTTTGACAAAAAAGAAAGTATCACCGATTTATCAAAGGCTTTGGTCGTTCACGCCCGTACCCTGGAGATTTACGACCAAGTAGGTTTAGCACAACAAGCCGTTGCAGATGGCGAGATTGTGCAGAAAGGCAACCTGATGCACGATGGCAAAATCAGCGCCCACCTTGATTTTTCTAACTTCGGCGGGCAACTCAGTCCTTTTCCTTTTATGCTCGTTTTTGAACAAAACAAAAACGAGCGTCTGCTTTACGAGCATCTTCAACACAATGGCAAAGAAGTACAATGGCAGACCGAAATGGAAAGCCTAACGCAAGATGCAAACGGCGTGAAAGCAGTTCTAAAAAACGCCAACGGTGAAACACAAATTATTAAAGCCCAGTATCTAGTAGGTTGTGACGGTGCAAGCAGTCCAACGCGCCATCTCCTCGACCTGAGTTTTACAGGTTCAACTTACCCACGCTTGTTTTACGTTGCGGATGTGGATATGGAGTTCCCAGCAGACGAGGCAACGTTTTACGCCACTCTAGGAGAAAACTCGTTCGTGTTGATCGTTCCCATGCAAGGCAACAAGCACTGGCGCTTAATCGGCAACCTGCCCGAATACGATGAGCAAGGCGATCGCGAAGTCACCTACGATGAAGTTGAAAACAAAGTCAAGCAATTAGTGCAGCGCCCACTGGAAATCACAAACGTGCGCTGGTTTTCGAGTTACAAAGTGCATACTCGTCGCGTCGAGAAGTTTTACAAAGGTAGATGCTTTCTGGCTGGCGATGCTGCCCATATTCACACACCTGCGGGAGGTCAAGGAATGAATACGGGTATCCAGGACGCTTATAACCTGGCATGGAAGATTGCGTTTGTTTTGAGAGGTTATGTCAAGGATTCCCTTCTGGAAAGTTATAACGAAGAACGTCTAGCCAATGCCAAACGGCTCTTGCAGACAACCGATCAGTTTTTTGATGTCGCGGCGGGCGATCGCTGGTATCTCCAGTTTTTCCGGGACAACATTTTGCCAAACCTCGCCAGCGTTGTAACGCGATTTAGCGCAGCAAAAGAGTTTCTCTTTCAGCTAGTTTCTGAAATTGGAATAAATTACCGTGACAGCTCTTTGAGTCGGTATCAAAATCGCTTCTTTGAAGTCAAAGCCGGAGACCGAATGCCCTATTTTCTGGTGGATGGCGCGAATATTTATGATCGCCTCCGCGCTCCAAAATTCCACTTAGTTGTATTGTCTGATGGGAAACACGGCTATGAAGATTTGCAGGTAGAACTAGCAAATGAATACGGCGATTTCATCGATTTCAATGTCGTTCCCCTTTACCCGCGCGTTGTAGAAATCTTTGGCATCAATCAGTCTTGTAAAATCCTACTGAGACCCGATAACTACATCGGAATGATCTCTACAGAATTATCCTTGGACGATCTCAAAGTCTATATGAATGAGTTGATCGCCATTGACAAGAAGCCCAAAACTCTGTCTGTTTAGCTTAAATCAACAGAAACATCAACATCCAAGAATTTTATCGGAGTCAGAGAAAACCTAGAACACAAACTAACCTTGGGAGGATGACTGACAGAGCAAACATATCTATAAGTAACTGCAACACTTCTAATTTCACAGACATGATTAAGCAAAAAATCACTGTGAGAAGATTATGAAACCAAAGCCTTATCCCCCAGTTCACAACAACCACAACACTCAAAGCGCAGATTTAGCCAACCTGAGTCTTGAAGCCCACATTCCGCACTTCAATAAGTAGCATGGGTAAACTACATAAACAGAAAATGCGCTCATGAGAATTTGAACAATCAAGTAACCAGAAAATAAATAAATTATCCACATCCAAATTCCAGCTTTTTTACACCATAAAAAAG
>NZ_JBHFLM010000151.1:0-12900 GCF_041928655.1 Pelatocladus sp. BLCC-F211
TGGGTTACTCTGCGATCAGCCGCGCAGGGCGCGTCTACGTTCCTCAAACGCCAGGTGCTACAACTCTTGGGACCCCCGCAACGCACTGGCTCCCCAACCTACGCTAGTTTTAGTTTTTAGCCTTAACTGAACCGTATTGGACTATATCCACCGATGTGTATCGGTGGTCGATATCTAAAAACATCATATTTGTCATATCTTCACTTCATATCAACAGTACTGACAGAATTCTTAATTCTCTTTCCTCCCTATATCAATAGGTTTCAGTTTCTATATCATAAAATGACTTTTTCTGTAGTCTACTTAACGACATTTTCATAAAAAATATCATACACTAGAAAATATAAGCCTTCCCCAAGATATAAAACACGGAAGGATACGAAGAAAAGCAATATACCAGGAGAAAAATCGTATGCAAACAGTCCTGGGATCAACAGAATTGGAATATGCCTTTTTATTTACCCTACGAAAGGTAAACTCCATAACTACAGAAGGTTTCCAACCATTTTTTAATAACTTACCTGTTGATCCTTATATTAAAGGTAACTATCGTACCAGAAGGCTATCACGTTTTATAGTTTCTGAAGATAGATTAATCAAATTACCTCATGGTTATCTGTTTCAAAGCAAAGATTATAATCCCTTATTGGGTGATATCAAAAGAGAGTTTGCAGAATTAGATGATGCACTCATAGAACTAGATATATTTCAAAACCTAGTTTTAGCATTTAGTGATTCTTGTAAACTGCATCCAGAAGCAGAAATCGGAGTGCATCAAATCAGAACTAGTTGTTCACCAGATAATTTTGGTAATCCTGCACCCGAAGGGATTCATAGAGATGGGACTGATTTTATCGGTATCTTTTCTGTTGATAGAAACAATATTCAAGGAGGAGAAACCCATTTATATACAGCCAAGAAAGAAAAGCCCGTTTTCAATAAAATTCTCTATCCAGGAGAATTACTACTAATAAATGATCATCAATTCTTTCACTTTACTACTCCGATTAAACCCATAGCAGATGGCGTAGGAACGAGAGATGTTTTTGTACTAACTTCGCCAAGCTTACTTTCTGATTAATTGGTTGTTGTTTATCTTGCTAACCAATAAATAATAACTACTTTAATCAACAGCAAATATTTTACAATCAACAAGATATGGGGAATTGAAAGCAGTCATTTCCCCAGCTTCTTTCCCTGGGATTGGAAATAATCTTGCTGATAAAGGCTTATCTAGCTTGATGGCTAAAGTTGCTATATCCATTAATATTGCTGCAATCTTTTCTGTAGAAATATTACCAGGTATGGGAACTGTATCAAGTCCACAACCACAAACTGCTGAGTACAATAGTAAATTAGTAATATCATAAGTTTGTTCGTTTGCTCTGGCTGCTAAACCTACATCTTCGCAAACAGGAAGCATCAAACCAGAATAACCACAGATTTTTACTGGTACACTTTTTAAAACACGAGTCAACATCCCAGAAACTGTTAGTGTTCCTTGATAGCCAAATTTGCTATTCATCAGTTTTTCATAAGCAAAAGCAATACTTTCTTGTCGCTCTAAAGGTGGTGCTAATGATGTATCAATACCGTTATAATTAATACCAAATTGTGCAGAGATTTTTTCACCTATATCTGCTAATTTATTTAATTCATCTGCTAAAAATAATTGTAGATTTTTTTCTGCTACTTGCATGTTATTGTTTGCTGTAGTAAAAGCTTTCATTACTAAATCGCTGCACTCTATACCAAGAGCAAAAGATGTATCACCTTCATGGTATGCAGCAGGAAAAAATGGTATGGTTGAGTTACAATTTGCCCAAGCACAAAATCGAAAGTTGCCATAACCATTTTCAGTTTCTTGAGAAATACGTTTAATTGCTTTTGCAGATTCTAAAGTACTTTCATAGTTAATACCAGTTTCTTTGTCGCCAATTTTAGAGGAAGAAAAAATTAAAGATGTGGTTTTCTTGATTTCTGGAATGATAGCAATGTTTTCAGGACGGTGGGCATATCCAATATTAAAAAAATTGACATTAAGCTCATCACAAAATTTTTCTAAATTTTGAATAATACTTACAATTTCTGCGGGAGAGAAATCTTGTAGATATTCTTCCCATGAATTTGTCGCTATTCTAGTTGTTTGAACTTCATGACCAAATTGTTCAAACAAAATTTTTGCTTTTTGATTGAACTCCGCTGCTTGCTTAATCTTATCTTTTTCCTTGGGAGAAGCTAAGGAAATACCTGTTGTAATAGTTCTAATTTTCATATTTAAATTTCAGTAAGTTTATATAATCTGCTATTGTTTATAATTTTATTATAGCAATCCTAAATGAAGGGTAAAAATTAAGAAAGCCAGATCCCCAATTTATTCAATAAATCAGGGATCTTATTGTTCAAAAATTTTGCAAGTTTTACCCTGCAAGTGAATTGATAAAATTGGAATACGAACCAATAATTAATTTCACGAAGATCATAATAGCGTTTCCTAAGCAACTGAGGTATACCCCAATCCTTCTTAATAAAGTTAATAGCTTTGAAAACGTACCTCACTAGGTCGAGAACCGCTATAAGACGCACGAAGTGCGGCTACCTTTGGTAGGCGCGTTAGCGACTTCTGCAAGTAGACAGGGAGTGTCTACTCGACAGAGTAATCCAAAATCCTGTTAGAGGTTGACTCTACAGAACAAGAATTAAAGATTACCAAAACATATGATTAAGAAAGTGATGTAATAACTTTGGTTCTTTCGGTTCTTGATAATCTTTCGGTAATAAATCCGTCAGCGCTGCTTCTAACTGATCTACTATTGCTTGTATTTGTTGTGCTTTAGGACGACTAGATTGAGGGGAAAGAATCGGTTCGCCAAATCGAACAGTTAATTGTTTGCAAAGGTACAAATCTTGTGTACCAATTAAAGCTACAGGTAAAATTGGTACTCCAGAACGTAAAGCATAAATAGCAACACCACGTTTGAGAGGAACAAATAACTGAGCTTCGGCATTTCCCAGTCTTCCTTCTGGAAATAGAATTATACTTTCCCCACGAGCAAAAATGCCTTGAACAATACGATCTAACCGTCGCATACATTCTATAGAGTTACCTGTGGGGACATATTTTTCTATAGCATCTGCTAATTCAACTAAATCTTTATGTCCAGTTTTCGCAGCTTGTATTACTGCTAATTCTTCTTTCCAAATCCGTTCTATAGGTATGACTCCCTTAGCGAAATGTAGAAATTGTCGTTTCCACCACTGGTTATAAAGAGTACGAGCATCGCCAAAAATATAGCTGTAAGGATGTGCGGGTAATTCTGATAGTAATAAAAACGGATCAATATGATTCAGATGGTTAGCAGCAATTAACACTGGTTGAGTAGGAATCCGTTCTGAAAACTCAACTTTTATCCGAAATAAACTATGGATGAGAGTCCGTATTACCTTTCGCCGCATCTGGCCACTAACTTTGTGTTCCGAAGCACCTTCAGCAATTGCTTCCGCCGACTGTAGCGCTTGGCGGATAATTTCATTAGCATGGCGATCGCGTGCATAAGCAACACCTTCTTTTGCACGTTGAATTGTTGCTTCTGTTAGCGGTATCAAAACTGCTTCTTGTGCATCATGGGAATTTGGCTGAGGAATCAACGGACTGTTGGACATGAATTTTATTAGCAATTCTTGATATTGAACCGATTTGGGGAGGTTATTCTAGGGACACACAGCTGTGCTAACCTACAAATTCCCAATCTGGTGAGTTTTTAACAAAAAATGTGAAATGGCATTCTGTTATTAATCTATGTTAAAGCTTGCCTTAGTGGTAATTTGACTTGGGCAGTTAGCTTTATGTCCTAAGATACTCATTGGCAAAAAGCAAGAATTACAGCCTTGAGTATGAATTTTTGGTAGACGGTTAGCTGATTGTCACGATTAAAGACGTCATAACCAAGAAAAAAAGCTCTCTTGCCTTTAGCACACAAGAGAGCAGCGGTGTGGTGTGAGGAGCAAATTTAATGTTTGCTACCAGCAATTCTACCAGAATATTTATGAATAATTAATGACATAGGTATGAAAATTATGTATAGATACGTAGCAGCTTGTTACGACACATTACTATCAATACCATATATCTTATAACTCTAGGCTCTCAAGGTTTGTTTTGAAATTTTGATACTAACTTTATTTTTGTCAACTAAATTAGTATGTTGTTTTTTGTAGCGGCACTTCACGAATAACCCTTATCTAAAATTCAGTGTGCGATCGCATCAATTCATGCTCCCATTCCCGAATACCGCTTTAATCCTTGTCGCCATAACCAACGATTCAAACCCAAAAACAACAAAATCCAACCCAACATTGACACCAATCCCTGTGTCAAATTTACAGGTATTCCGACCAAAATACTCGCAGGAAAATTAATTAAATAGGGAAAAGGAGTAAAGAGTACTATCGTCCTGACTGATTCCGGGAAAACCTCAAGAGGAGCAATCATACCAGATAAAAACAAAAAGAACAAAAACCAGAAATCTTCTAAAGCGCTGGCTCTTTCTGTCCAAAAAGAAAATATCGCAAAAGTGTACTGAATTACGAAGCGTAAAATAAAAGCTAAGATCACCACTAAACTAAACAATAAAAAAGTTCCTAAATTCGGTATCCAAAAAGCTTGGGGATATAGTATGAAAAACAATCCTACTAACAGAATTGCGAACGGTATACGAGCAACTCTTTCACTAACATGGGCAGCAACATGATGCCATACTGGATCAATTGGTTGTAGCAATCGGTTAGAAAGTTTACCTTCTACTACTTCCCTTTCCACCTCCCAAATTACCCATACAACTGTGAACTGTCTCACCAGAAAAACAGCCAGAAAATAACGAGCAAAATCCACGGGTGTTAAACCGAATTGTCCACCTTGAGCAGCTTGTATCCAAACTCCCATCAGGATAATTGGTAAAGAGCCAGCTAAAACCCATAAAATTAGTTCTGCACGATACTCCACCATGTAAGCATAGTACACAGACAAAAAAGTTAATGTTGTTTTGATTAGTCTTTGCATAATTAGTCAATAGTCAATAGTTATTGGTCAATAGTCATTAGTCATTAGTCATTGGTCATTCATTACTAACCAGTAACAACGTACAAACAACTATTTTTAGCTACTAACTACCCCTGCTTGAAATACTCTTCCAATGACTTCTTCTACTGGTGGTTCATTCACGGTTAAATCAATCACATCTAACTCTGCTAAAATCCGCGAAACGGTGCGTGTTAAATCTTCTTGCTGCACCATAAAACACACCATCCGTCCATCTAATTTTTGGACATCACCATAGAACATGAGTCTTTGTTTTGACAGAGGTTGTGTTAATTCCACATGTACTTCTCGATAAGGTGCAAACTTTTCTAATAGTCCATCTAGACTACCGTCATACATCAACTTACCTTGGTGAATTAATAATACCCGTTGACACAGAGCGGTGATATCTGCCATGTAATGACTCGTCAACAGTACTGTGGCTTGATAACGCTGATTATACTCTCGTAAAAAGTCGCGCACTCCCACCTGAGCATTAACGTCTAGTCCCAAAGTTGGTTCATCTAAAAACAGTACCGATGGACGATGTAAAAGTGCTGCTAAAATTTCTGCTTTCATCCGCTCACCTAAAGACAGCTTGCGGACTGGTTGGTTAAGTTTTCCTTCTAGAGACAGCATTTCGGTGAGTTCGCCGACTCGCTTGCGAAATTCGCGATCGCTAATATTGTAAACAGCAGCGTTAATTTTTAAAGAATCTAATGCTGGCAAGTCCCATATTAATTGTTGCTTTTGCCCCATTACTAAGGTTATTTTTTGCAAAAATGCTTCTTGGCGACGAAAGGGAACATAATCAGCGACTTTAACTATACCGCTAGAAGGATGAATCAACCCTGTCAGCATTTTGAGTGTGGTAGTTTTTCCAGCACCATTCGGCCCTAAAAACCCAACTACTTCACCAGGTGCTATTTCAAAGGAAACATCTTGAACTGCTTTAATTTGGCGATAGGTACGGCGAAAAAAGTGGGTAATTGTTCCCGCAATACCTGGTTCTTTCACAGCGACAGGATAAACCTTGCTCAGATTTTGAGCTTCAATGATTGGCATAAGGTAAATGGTAGTTAGTGGTTAACGATTGTTTGTTGCGATTTCCAAATACAACCAACAAAATCATCGTAGACGTCCTGATCGCAAAATACTAATAACCAGCCACAAACCTAAGAAAGTTGCCGTAGCGAATAATACATTACTCAGAAGAGAAAACTGTGGTGTTCTCGCATTGCTAGAAATAATTGCTGCTCCCATAATTAGTGAGCCTACTAGGATACTAAAAGAAAGCCGATTGGCTGCATCATCGGTGGTACGGCGCAAGCTATCTAGACCACGTACATTTAAATTCCACTGTAATGTCTCTGATGTGACTCGATCTAGCAGTAATTCAATTTGTCGGGGAGATTGTAAAGAGAGACTTTTAAGGTCTAATGCTGTTCTCAGGAGCGATCGCACTGGTGATTCTCCGAACAACTGACGACGGAATAAATCTGTAATCAATGGTTGAATTTCATCTATAAAATTCAGATCAGGATTAAATGATCGTGCTACTCCCTCTAAATTAGCTAGGGTTTTAGCATACAAACCCATATTACTAGGTAAACGAATTTTATTATTACGAGCGACTTGTAACAGTTCATAAATGATCTGACTAAAATTCATTTGCGCCAAGTTCAAGTTATAGTACTTCCGCAACATCCGGTCATAATCATTTTCGAGACGAGACAAAATTACAGGTTGATTTGAATCCGCTAACTGCAAAGTTAACTGGGCGCACCGTTGAGCATCTAAATCAACTATTGCTAATAACATTTCTGTTAAAATCTGCTGTGTACGCGGATCAAGTCGCCCCATCATTCCGCAGTCAATTAAGGCAATCCGCCCATCTTTAAGATAAAAAATATTGCCTGGATGGGGATCGGCGTGAAAAAATCCATCTATATATAATTGTTGGAAAAAAGCACGAAATAACAACGTAGTAATTTCTTGTCTTTCTACAATCGGGCTTTTACCGTTTTGGCTACTTAAATTTGCCGATAACAACGGTACACCATCCAACCATTCCATGACTAGTAATTTTTGTGTTGTCAAATCCCAGTAAATTTGCGCGACTTTGATCTGATTTGGATCAAACCAGCGACTCGCAGATAAATTGCGCCGCAAATCGTCAGTATAACTAGCTTCTAGTGTGAAATCTAACTCTGCTTCCAAGGCTTTGACAAACTCTTCGGCGATAGATTTGATTTCGTAGCTTTGACCAAATTCAGTGCGTGCTACTAAATCAGCAATACCTTGAATCAGAGCAATATCTCCGGCAACAGTAACATCAATTCCTGGACGTTGCACTTTCAAAGCAACTTCTTGACCATCTTTGAGGATAGCCCGATGTGTTTGAGCAATGGAACCGGCTGCTACTGCTACAGGATTAATAGTTGTGAAGGTTTCTTCTAAAGGTTGTTTGAGTTGTTGACGAATCAGAACTTCTATTTCTGACCAAGAAACTGGTGGTACTTCATCTTGTAGTGTTGATAGTTCTTCGATATAAGAAGCACTTAGCAAATCTGGACGGGTAGAAAGTAGTTGACCCAATTTGACGTACACAGGCCCTAAATCAACCAAGATATTTTTTAAAACTGCTGGTGTGGGTAATTGAGGCTCATCAGCTTTACCACCTGTGAGCAATCTTCGCATATAGTCCCAGCCATTACGGAAAAGAACTTCAACGATTTCTCGTTGACGGGGAACTGTTTGAGTAAGAAACATAATTTTAATAAATCGCTAATAAGTAGAAGGAAAAAGAGGAAAATAATTGTTAACTGTTTTGGGGTATTTAAAATTTCACTTCATACCCCGAAAACGTGCTTTTGCTTGCTCAAATGCATCTTGCATCACAGATTGAATTTTCTGCGGATCGGGTTTTTTGCCTCCCATTAAATCACCGAAGTATACACAAGCACCTTCGCCTAATGCCCAGGTATAGGCAGCAGACCAAGAAGCAGCAATAACACTGCCGAGTCCAGGTATAAATTTAACTAACTCTCGTGCTATAGCCCTTGCAAAAAAACCACCTGCGATCGCACTCACGACACCACCAGCTTGAGAAGGTGTAAGTGTCTGTCCATATAATTTACCTAATAAGCCGACCATTGATACTTGCAATGCAATTAACACAGGCATTGTAGCTAAAGGTAAAGGTGTGGCAGCGATCGTTGCTGCAATAACAGCAAATGCCAAAATATAACGACGTCCCACATCTCGGTAGAGATTACCAATCTTTTCACCAGTTTCCTGATCTAATAACTGGTGAATTGCTCGCGCTTCAGCTTCTGGTAGTAAATCTGCTAGAGTATCTCTCAATACTTCTAAGCCGTAAAACACTGGCGTGTAGCCATCTTCTTCCAGGGTAAAGTCGATGAGTACAGAGCGATCGTAAAGTCCAGCAAAGCTTTCCTGTATAGCAGCAAAAGCGCGGTTGAGTTCTTCGTATACTGGTGGATACTCTGGATGATCGGCAACATCAGGAGGATAAACCTCATGTAAACAGGTAACTGCCAGTACACAGGGAATATCTGGATATTTTTGACGTAACTCCTGAGCAATTTGTCGTAGTGTATCGGTGGCGAAGTCGTTAATTTTAACAGTGAGAATCATGACTTTGGCGCCACGAGTCTCTTTTTGCAAATCACCAATTAGTTCTTGAATAACTATCTCAGTATCTTGATTAACATCACCTAGCCCGACAGTATCAGTAAAAATCAGCAAGGGTAGATCATTGGAAGGATAAGCGTAGCGCTCGGTGTTTTGAGTATGGGGACGAAATCCTTGACCAACAATTTCAGCAGAAACACCAGTTAATCCCCTGACGATAGAACTTTTACCAGCTTGGGGCTTACCAATCAATAAGGCTTCTGTGGTTGGTAGTTCTGCTCGTACTTGCTCTAAAATCTCTGCAACTTGAGCTTCACTAACACTAAACCACTTCACAAACGACTGTGATATTTTTTCTACGGGTAGAATTTGGATTAATCGTCCTGTTGTTTGATTCCAAACACTTGCAATCGGATTTGTATTAGCATGATCTACCGACTCTTTATTGACATCATCAGTCGGTTCATTTGAGTTTTGAATATTCGCTGATGGGAAATCAGGCTTACGTTCTTCAGTCATTGTCCTTTAAAAAATCTCTTTAAAATAGACAAAATACGGTAATGATAAAAATAAGCCATTGTGCTGACAGCATATTTTTTGCCAGCATTATTTAAGAGGAAAATTTGGCGGAAAACTCAATAGTTTGTACGTCAAGCCTGAACTGGTATTTTGTTCAGTATTAAGGGTTTGTAGTAAGCACTTTAGTGCTTAAAAAATTAGCATAGTTATGTTTATTCCGACCGACTTACTTATGTTACTAACAAGTTGCTGATGGTTTATAGCAAGCGCTTTAGCGCTTACTACAAACAAATTTTCCTGCATTAGTCAGGCTTCTTGAAATGTAACACTATAGTCTTGATGACAACCAGAGTCTCAAGATAGACACTAATGAGACAGTTATCAGTTCACTGATTGAGGAATTTAGCTACTGTCTGCACATCTTTATCGCCACGTCCAGAACAGTTAATCACAATCCGGGGACTACCGCTAAGTTGGGGACACAAGGTTTCGAGGTAGGCGATCGCATGGGAGGTTTCGAGTGCAGGTATAATTCCCTCTAAGCGCGAAAGTTTTTGGAATGCGGCTAAAGCTTCAGCATCAGTCACACTATAATATTCAGCACGTCCAACATCTTTTAAATAACTATGTTCTGGCCCGACACCAGGATAATCTAAACCAGCACTAATTGAATGGGCTTCTATCACCTGTCCATCGTTGTCTTGTAGCAGGTAACTCATGGCTCCATGCAATACACCAACTCGCCCTTTTGTCAAGGTGGCTGCATGTTTTTCTGTATTCACACCTTCGCCAGCAGCTTCCACCCCAATTAACCGTACAGATGGCTCATTCACAAACTCGTGAAAAAGTCCCATGGCATTAGAACCACCACCGACACAAGCCATGAGAATATCAGGTAAGCCGCCCCATTTTTCTATTGCTTGAGCGCGGGTTTCTTGTCCAATCACTGCATGAAAATCGCGTACCATCATCGGATAAGGATGAGGCCCAGCCACCGAACCCAAGATATAGTGAGTAGTTTCGACATTTGTCACCCAATCCCGAATTGCTTCCGAAGTGGCATCTTTAAGTGTACCTGTTCCCGCTGCTACTGGTCGGACTTCTGCCCCCATCAGCTTCATTCTAAATACATTCAAAGCTTGACGTTCCATGTCGTGAACGCCCATATAAATCACACATTCTAAACCAAAACGAGCGCAGACTGTCGCTGTTGCTACACCGTGTTGACCAGCACCAGTTTCGGCAATAATCCGCTTTTTGCCCATGCGCTTTGCTAACAACACCTGACCGATCGCATTATTTATTTTGTGAGCGCCTGTATGATTTAAATCTTCACGTTTTAAGTATATTTGCGCCCCTGTGCCATCTGGACGAGCATAATGGGCGGTGAGACGTTCGGCAAAATATAAAGGAGTGGCACGTCCGACGTAATCACGGAGTAATTGTTGTAATTCTGCAACAAAAGCAGGTTGATTGCGATATTGCTCGTATGCTATTTCTAATTCTGCCAGTGCTGGCATTAATGTTTCTGGAACATATTTACCACCAAAGCGACCAAAGCGTCCTTGGGGGTCGGGGTGTTGATTAGTTTGGAAATTGAGGAAAATGGGAGTAGTAGTCATGCGATTTTGGATTGATGAGACAGAGGTGAAGTTAAAAAAGTTACTTTATTGAGTGCTATTCCACTTATGGAACTTGAAGTTTTGTAGCCTGCGAGGAATTATCGGTTAAGTGCTGAAGTTTAAACTACAAGACGAACTTAATTATAAAAAAGTCTGAAGCGCATTAGGATAAAAACAGACTAGTTAAGACTACTAAACAGTTGTCAGTTTTTGATAACTGTACAGACGCGTAGACGCTCGTAAGAGCGTCTTCAAGGTAAGAGTAGAATCACGCTCTAACTGATAACTGTTCACTGATTATTAAGTTTATGGCTTCCCCCAAGGATAAATCATCAAGCGATCGCTTTGCCTACCGTGAATTTGGTGACAACTACTCGCCAGCATTAGAAAGACCAACTCAAGAACTACCACCCGAAAAACAAAATGTACGGGTACAAGCAACTCGCGCTGGACGCAAAGGAAAAACTGTCACTGTCATTAGCGGTTTTCAAACCAAACCAGAAACTTTGCAAGCATTAGTCAAACAGTTGAAAACTCAGTGCGGTACAGGTGGAACAGTTAAAGATCACGAAATAGAAATTCAAGGGGAACACAAGCAGAAAATCTTGGAAATTTTGCTCAAGCTGGGATACAAAGCCAAAATCAGCGGTGGTTGATATTTAATAGAGACGTGATTCATCGCGTCTGTTATCAATTTTAATCCTTGTAGGACTAGCCCTTTCAAGGTGTGATGTTCTTTTCTTTGTGTCTTAGTGTCTTGGTGGTTAAAAAATCCACTTTTGAAACACCAAGACACCAAGACACGAAGGTGAAAAGAGCAAATATCGGTATTTTTGTGAAGATTTTTACCCACCTTGAAAGAGCTGTCCTGTAGGACTTACGCACTATACAAATTGGCTATCATGTGGACAATGATTGGTTCAGAACACAAGTGCGTTCGTTCAAAAACAAGTCTGTAGCGATCGCCTGAGTAAGGTTAAAATCGATAATACTCCCAGACAACCAAATATCCTTATGCACATAATAGACAATTTGTACAGTGCGTAAGTTCTACCTTGGTGATAGTTATGACTTCTGCGGGACTACCTACTGAAGAGAGAGTACTTGTTACTGGCGCCACTGGCGGAGTCGGACAGCTGGTAGTAAGTAAGCTGTTAGAAAAAGATTTTAAAATTCGCATTCTGACACGCAACACTGCTAAAGCCCAAAAAATGTTTGAGGATAAGGTAGAAATTGCTGTCGGTGATCTACGCGAAGAGGCTACACTTCCAGCAGCAATGGAGGGTGTTAACTACATCATATGTTGTACTGGAACTAGTGCTTTCCCTTCTGCGAAATGGGATTTTGAGGAAACACCTGACTTAATTGCATGGAGCAAGCTGTTTTTAAATCCTTCAGATGCTAAAGCTAAAGCAAAAAATAATCCTGAAAAAGTTGATTTTCAGGGTGTCAGCGATTTAGTACAAGCAGCACCCTCTGGATTGAAGCGCTTTGTTTATGTATCTTCCTGCGGAGTTCTACGCAAAGACAAGTTTCCCTATAGTATTCTCAATGCCTTTGGTGTACTAGATGCGAAACAAAAAGGTGAGGAAGCGATCGCTAATTCCGGCTTACCTTACACTATTATCCGCCCAGGTCGCCTAATTGACGGCCCGTATACTTCATATGACCTCAACACTTTGTTGCAAGCCAAAACCGGGGGTAAGCTTGGTGTAGTACTGGGAACAGGTGACAAACTCACTGGTCAAACTAGCCGCATTGATGTTGCAGCAGCGTGTGTGGAATGTCTCACGAATCCTGATTGTGAAAGAAAAGCTTTTGAAATAGTTAACAGTGGATCGCGACCTTCTGTAATTGATTGGGAGGCGCTTTTTAAGGAAGCTGGTTGACACTCCCTGGGCTAAAGCCACAGGGATTCTTGGTTCAACGAGTCCACTTAGATTAGACCCCTTGCGGTATCTAACCCAGAGGTGGTTCTCTCCACGCCAGGTGCTACAACGGGGGGAACCCCCGCAACGCACTGGC
>NZ_JBHFLM010000152.1:0-24491 GCF_041928655.1 Pelatocladus sp. BLCC-F211
ACGTAGTCTCCGTCAAAAAATGAAACGCACTGCTATGGATAACAATTATATGCTTCGGGTTCTCAGTTGTTGTTTTCTTGACTCTACATTAGATTCTTCTAATTCCTTATGTCAAGCCTAATTGAGATGCTCTTACCCTGCATGACTTACTCCAGTGGTTCAATTTTTTCTAGAGGATTATTGAGTCTAGCTTTTTCCCAGTTGTCCTGCTCAAATTGTCCAAATCCCTAAGTAGATGTGGTTAGCTGACTTTACCATAGGCGATCGCGTTTTACACTTGGAGTAATAAAGCTAAGTTTAATAGACTAGCCCTTTCAAGGTGGGTAAAAATCTTCAAAAAATTGCCGAATTTAGGTCTTTTCACCTTTGTGTCTTAGTGTCTTTGTGGTAAAAATTTTAACTTTTGAACCACCAAGGCACTTAGACGCGCTAGCGGCTTCCCGTAAGGGTAGACACCAAGAAAAATACATTTCACCACCAAAGGGCTAGTTTAATAGACCTCTGGTGAAAATAATGTAGAGACGTTGCATTGCAACGTCTCTATAAAAATTTTGGGTAACGCATAGTTAATTATCACCAGATGTCTAATATCTACCAATTGCGCCACTTACCGCCTGTAATATCATCACTCCTACTTTCTAACTTTGGATTTTGCAACAACCTTTCATATTCTTTGCTACTAGCCCAAAGGTCAATTTCTCGCGCCCGCAATACTGGTACTGGGTGGGTTAGTTGTGCTGTGCGGGTGACTTTGACCATTTCGCCGAGTTCGGTTTTACTAATATCATCGTAGGCGCGGGCTTGGTCAATAAAAGCATCAAGGTTAAGCTGTGGTGCGAGAGTCGGTGAACCACCACTTAATTTCATCAACACAGACATGACAGCTTTGGGATTTTGAGTTGCTAATAATGCGGCGCGATCGCATGTAAATTCTGCACAACGTACCCATTCCAAAAGTTGTGTTTGGATTGCTTGAGCAATAAATCCACCGATATTAGGCAAAGTTGCTGCTGCCAAGATTAATATATTGACTGGTGTCAGATAAACACTATGGTCACACTTGAGGTGTCCCAGTTCATGAGCAATGACTGCTTGAGTTTCCTCTGGTGTGAGCATATCAATTAAGGAAGTGTGCAGCACTACAAAAGGCTGCTTACCCCGCATCGCAAAAGTATAAGCATTCGGAGCCGGATGTTGTCTGATATACAACTGCGGTGGCTCCATGTCTAAAATATGACAAGCTTCTAATAAAAGTTTGTGTAAATGGGGTAGTTGGTTTTCGCCCACCAAAATACTAGATGCAATGTTTTCCACATAAAATAATTGCTCCGCCACTGGCCCCAGGACATTCCGCACCATCAAATCTATACCGGGAATCTGCTTCAGCGCTTTGGTTGCTTCGAGGTCTAGCGGGTGACGAAATGAGTCTGCTTTCAGACCAATGAGCTGAGTTTTGGAGGATAACATAGCAAAGCAAGTGAGAAGTAGTGAGGTTTGTAATGGAGCTAGTTTGATACCAGCCCTACAAAGCCTAGTATAGCGAGATTAGTTGTTGGTGGTTGGTGGTATTTCTTGGTGTCTTTGTGTCTTGGTGGTGAAAAAGAATATTTGAAACACCAAGACACCAAGACACAAAGAGGAAATACAGCTTTTTAGATGCTTCAGGTATTGATTGCGCCAGGAGCAATTTCTGTTTTTACCTCTGAACCGGGTAAACGTTGAATTTTTGCTCCTAATTGCTGTAATTTGAGATCAAGGCGATCGTAGCCGCGATCAAGGTAGGGTAGTCCTTGGATAGTGGTTTTACCGTTTGCTGCCAAGCCGGCGACGACTAAAGCCGCGGCGGCTCGTAAGTCTGTGCCAATTACAGGTGCGCCAGATAATAGTGGTACTCCCCGGACAAAAGCAGTGTTACCTTTAACACGAATGTCTGCCCCTAAGCGATTTAACTCGGAGGCGTGACGCAAGCGATTTTCAAATACGGTTTCATTAATTAGGCTATCGCCTTCTGCGATCGCCAGTAAAGCCATAAACGGCGCTTGCATGTCCGTAGGAAAACCAGGATGGGGCATGGTTTCAATATCTGCCGCGATTAATCTGTCGGCTTTGAGGAGACGTAAGCAAGTTGGTGTTTCTTCAACTACACTCACGCCAATTTCCCGTAATTTGGAAATCACTGGCACTAGATGGTCTGGGGCGACGGGCGAGAGGAGCAGTTCTGAACGGGTGATTGCTCCCGCCAACAGAAAAGTTCCGGCTTCAATGCGATCAGGTATGATATTATACTCAACAGAATGGAGTTCGGGAACACCGTCGATAGTAATCGTACTCGTGCCTGCACCTTGAATTTTTGCTCCCATCGCCATACAGAAATTTGCCAAATCAACAACTTCTGGCTCACGAGCAGCGTTTTCAATGATTGTTTCACCTTCTGCCAGAGTCGCTGCCATCATCAGCGTTTCTGTGGCTCCTACACTGGGAATATCTAGGTAGATTTTTGCACCCTTTAAGCGACGGTTTTTACCAGGGACGTAAGCATTACAAATACCATGCTCAATTTGTACTTCGGCTCCCATTGCTTGCAGTCCCCGGACATGGAGATCAACTGGTCTAGCGCCAATCGCACATCCTCCTGGTAAAGGCATTTGTGCTATTCCTAAACGTGCCAGGATGGGACCGATCGCAAAAAAACTGGCTCGCAACTGAGTAACCAGTTCATAAGGAGCTTTGGATGAGGTAATTTCGCTAGCATTGATGTCTAAATTGTCACCATTACGCCGCAAACTAACACCCAAAGCCGACAATACCTGACCCATGCGCTCTACGTCTGCGAGCAAAGGTACGTTACGGATGTGACAGTCCCCTGAACAAAGCAAAGCCCCAGCCATAATGACTAGTGCTGAATTTTTCGCCCCACTAATTTTTACATGACCTTGCAACGGATGCCCACCACAGATTTGCAAAACTGAGGAGTCTGCAACAGATGACAATTTAGCATCTTGTAAGCTGCTAGAAGGATTAATAAGCCTACCCTCCAAAAATCTTAAATCTTACAAATTTCAAGTTGGTTTCGATTCTACATGAAAGATTTAATTTGTCCATCTTTTTGCATCACAATATTGGGCATGGGGCATTGGGCATGGGGCATTGGGCATGAATCAGTTAACAGTCTAATTTTGATAACTGATAACTGATAAGTCTCCCTGCTCCCCGCACCCCGATCCCCGATCCCCGATCCCCAATCCCCGATTCCCGATCCCCGATCCCTGATCCCCAATTTTTAGTTGACAGCTAGGGAAAATGTAGTAATAATAGAAAACGGTCATTACACCAATTCACGAGCGGAACTGGCGGAATTGGCAGACGCGCTAGATTCAGGTTCTAGTGTCCACAAGACTTCCGGGTTCAAGTCCCGGGTTCCGCATCTGAAAGTTTACACATGAGATTTTAGATTTACGATTTTGAATTAATCTAAAATCTAAAATCCAAAATCTAAAATTGTGCTGACAAGTTTACAAAATTCTTTAGTTAAGCAAATCAGAAAGCTCCACGCTACCAAGGAACGGCATAAGCAGCAACTGTTTCTCTTGGAGGGAACACACTTGTTAGAGGAAGCTTGTGCAGTCAATTATCCGCTTGCAGTGGTGTGCTGTACTCCAGAATGGCAAATATCTCATCCAATGTTATGGGAAGAGGTTTGTCAAAGAAGCGATCGCACAGAAGTTGTCAGTGAAGAAGTGATGGCGGCGATCGCAACTACGGTTCAACCGGATGGAGTTGTGGCGCTAGCAAAACGCGATGTTTCTCCAACTCCCATCCCATTTACTGGTGTAGTACTCGCTTTAGAAACAGTCCAAGATCCAGGGAATTTGGGTACAATGATTCGTACTGCGGCGGCGGCTGGAGCGAGTGGATTGTGGTTGAGTGGAGATAGTGTAGATTTAGATAATCCCAAGGTATTACGGGCTACGGCTGGACAATGGTTTCGCTTACCGATGGCGTTGAGTCCAGATTTAAAAGCAACAGTCATACAAGCTAAACAAGCGGGAATGCAAGTGATCGCCACACTCCCAAATGCAAATTTAACTTACTGGGAGGTAGACTGGCGTCAACCAAGTTTGATTTTATTGGGTAACGAAGGTGCTGGTTTGTCGTCAGAATTAGCAGCAATGGCAGATGTGGAAGTGAAAATTCCCCTTAGTCCTGGGGTAGAGTCATTGAATGTAGCGATTGCAGCTGCGTTGATGTTATACGAAGTGCGAAGACAGGGGATCGGGGATCAGGGATCGGGGATCGGGGACAAATGACCAATGACAAATGACCAATGACCATTAACTTTTTCCTTTTTGCTGGAAATATTGTTCGATGTCGGCAACGGCATCTTCCCAGAGGTCTAAATCTATAATTGAGGAAGTTTCGGTTATTTGGCGATCGCGTAGCGGTTCCTTTGGTGCATCGCTTTGATCATCACTGGGGGATTGGGGTGTTTGTTCTGTTTGTGTAGAATCATCTTGTAAAATTTGTTGCAGTTGGTCTAGGGATTTTTGAAACTCCTGATCAGCGACGCGGCGCTGTTGATCCTGATTTTGCTCCATAATTTCATTCCCAATCTCTATTCACTTTATACACTAAAAGGCTGAACGGCAAAATCAGCCAAGGTAACAGTAAAACTCTCTTGCTTTTCTGTCGCGACAAAAGTAACAATAACTTCACAAGCAACTGCGACTGCGAGGATAACTAAGTTGCGCGCCAGGGGGTAGTCGCAGATATCATCATTAGCAGGTGAAGGTACACGATAGATTTGGTTCCAGATGATTTCTGCATAATCTGAAGCTAAACCCACGTGTAAGCAAGGTATTTGAGAATTCTTGCAGTGGTCAAACACAGCTTGTCGGCTACTGCTATTGTCAAAGGTGTCGATCACTAAACCACTATCTGTTAATAATTGATTTGCATTTGCTGGTGTTAATTCTTTTGCACGCCCATCGACTGTGATCCCCAAAGCGCGGTAAAGATTATTGGTGAGGATTTTGGCTTTGTATGCACCAACGTCGGAACGGTAATAAGGTTGAGTGGAAAGGTTGCGTTCTTCAATCCTGTCTCTGTCTATAACTCGTAACTTACCAAAGCCAGAACGAGCCAGATTTTCGGTGAGATTTGCACCCAAAGCCCCCGCACCACAAATGGTAACAGGAAAGTCCCGCAGTTTATGCATGAGTGCGGGTGTGCGTTGCAATTGTTCGTGAAAAAACGCGTTAGTCATCCGATTTTGGATGTTAGATTTGAGATTGTCCCTAATAAATTTAACACCGCATAGATTTAAAGTACGAATATAATTTTATGCTATCCATCAAACCTTACAAATGAATAACTATGGAAACTAGAAAAATTTTAATTGCAACTAAGACTTATCCTTCGATTAGCACTAAATATAGAGAAACAGTTTGTACCGCAGGAATTTTATTAAGTGATGATGAACAACCATTGCAATGGATTCGGATATGAATTTACTGATGAGGCAGGTTATCAGCATAAGTATTCAATCAGTGATTGGGAAATTATGCAGTTGTACAGAAAGTGTCGAGATAATTCTCAAGCCAATACTTTAGAAGATAGAGAAAAAGATTCTTTGGATAAAGTCAGACAAAAACTAGAAGGTTTTATTCTAGAAAAAGATTTATATTTTATAGTTGGTAATTTGAAAAATTACAAAAAAACTTTTATGATTATTGGTTTGTTTTATCCGCCAATAGTACAATTAGAACAATTAAGTTTATTTTAATACAGCAATGAGCAATCAAAGTGAAAGCTTAAAACCTTATATTATGACATTTGGATATGGCAATCGGAAAAATTATGATGATTTTTTGACATATTTAAATTCATTTAACGTCAAATGTGTTGTTGATGTGCGTTCTTCGCCTCGTGCTTGGAGTAGAAAATGGTATGGAGAAGAGATTAAAAAACTTTGTGATTCTCAAAATATTAAATACATTTCATCTATAGCTTTAGGTAATACATCTGGTAATCACAATTGGATTCCTCCTAACAAAGAAGAAGCGAGGACGGCATTACTAGAAATTTCAGAAATTGCTATGCTGGAAACAACTCTTTTACTATGTGCTGAAATGCACCCATCCCAGTGTCACAGGGTAGATGTTGCACATCAATTACAAGAATTAACAAATACACCTGTGAAACACTTAGAATAGTCGTAAGAAGTTTGTGGTTGATCTGACTAGCCTTTTTACCCAGGATTCGCTAAACTCACGCATATTAAATCGCAGACTTAGGATACGGTTGTGGGAAACAAAATTCAATTTATAGATAGACTGCGGCTGGGTTTGGCTGTCTCAGTAGCTAAAAGCGTTACTTTGATGGTGCGATCGCTAGGTTTGGGTGCTGCGTCTGTTTTACCAGGTGCGATCGCGCGTCGGATTGAACCCCGGTTATTGCAATTGTTGAGTCAGCAGGTAAATAAGGGCGTGATTCTGGTTGCTGGTACGAATGGTAAAACCACAACTTCGCTATTTTTACGAGAAATTATAGAACGCCAAGGTTATCGCGTTGCTCACAATTCTACGGGTGCTAATCTCGAAAATGGCTTGATGACAGCGTTGATGGAAAGCACTAATTTGGTAGGTTCACTCAACGTCGATTATGCCATTTTAGAAGTTGATGAAAATATTTTGCCCAGGGTTTTAGCCCCAATTCAACCAAAACTGATTCTTTGTTTAAACTTATTTCGTGATCAACTGGATAGATACGGGGAAGTAGACACAATTAGTAAACGCTGGGGAAGTGCGATCGCTACTCTACCACATGAAACTATTATTGTTGCCAATGCTGACGACCCAACAATTTGTTATCTTGGTCAACAGTTATCTCAACAGCGAGTTGCTTTCTTTGGTTTAAATGAACCAGAACATTATTTAGAAGCAATTCCCCATGCTGTTGATTCTATTTATTGTCCTAATTGCGGACACGCTTTAGATTATCAAGGCGTTTATCTTTCTCATATGGGCGAGTATAGTTGTCCCAGTTGTGGTTTTACCAGAAGCGAACCCACAATTAATAGCAGCCAATGGCCACAAATTCTTATTGGTTTGTACAACAAATACAATACTTTAGCTGCTGTTACTGCTGCTCAGGAATTGGGAATTGATGAAGCTATTATTCGCGCTGCAATTCCTAGCTTCCAACCTGCTTTTGGACGTGCGGAAGAGTTAAAAATTAATGGTAAACAGGTAAGAATTTTATTATCAAAAAATCCTGTAGGGACAAATGAAACTATTCGAGTTGTGACTCAAAGTAATAATAAAACAACATTATTAGTATTGAACGATCGCATTCAAGATGGCGAGGATGTATCCTGGATTTGGGATGTAGATACAGAGAAATTAGTCCAACGAGGAGGAACTTTAGTAGTCAGTGGCGATCGCGCCTATGATATGGCTCTCCGTCTACGCTACAGCGATCCTGCACTTCAAAACAATTGTAATTTGATCGTCGAAGAAGATTTGCGCCAAGCTATCAACACAGCTTTGGAACATACCCCAAATCAAGAAACCTTACACATCTTACCTACCTACACAGCGATGTTAGATGTACGAGAAGTATTAACTGGTAAGAAAATTCGCTAATTAGATAGTAGGGGCTGATTTTGGTGTCTTGGTGGTTAATTTAAGATTTATTTTTTCACCACTAAGACACTAAGACACTAAGAAAGCTATGCGTTGAAGCTTATACTTTGACGGGAATCCTTTATTGTAACTTCACCGCCGCTCGTTGTAGAGGTAGAACTTCTTCTAAAGTTAATTCGTGATCAGAAGTGAGATGGCTATTACAACAAATAGTACTAAAAAATACTTGTTGACCAACTACTTGTGAAAAATGTTTTTCTAAAAGTAATCGCGATGTAATATCTCCTAATAAATCAGAAAGGTCTTTTGTGAGTTGATCTCTGTCATCTCGGTGAACCATTCTAAATTGGAAAGGTTTCTCACCTACTATCTCTTTGACAGCAGCATCGAACTTATCTGGCTTTTTCTGAACGTATGCAAAAGATACTTCTTCTAAAAAATTCCAAGCTTCGGGAAAAATTTCGCGAATTTTTTCGAGATGGTTTTCAGTTTGGTAGACTAAAGTTGCAGTTTTGCAATCCATAGGTCAATTTCCCTGATTGTAAATCAATTTACTGCTACATTTCAGTGTCCTATTTATAGTGACATTTTTTCGCTCAGTACAAGCTTTAATATTATAAATTCTTTATTTTTAAGAAAAACCTCGTCAACGAGTGTTTGAACCTCGTGATATCATGTTCGCTTGAATACTTATAATTCCCAAATAACTCCACCCCGGTTTTGTCTAACGCCAAAACCGCCCCTCCCCGCTTGCGGGGAGGGGATTAAGGGGTGGGGTGCAATGACTGTAGGAAGATCCCCGACTTCTTTAAGAAGTCGGGGATCTTGTTGTTCCGAATGATTTAAAGCACTAAAGTGCTTACTACAAACTGTGTATTTTACTCTATTACAGCTAATATAGATTTCGGCAATAATTTATCTTTAAACCAAACTATTCTGGCGGGAACATCACTTAATTTCACACCAGCTTTATCCAAATTCAAACGTTCGGAAATTGCCAAAATCAAATTATCACATTGAGCGCGTCGAACTTGGGCGAATTTTTTTTGTAAATATTCTGGTCGCCAATAACCGACTATTTCTAATAGATAACTACGTCCATCTGGATGTACTAAGCGAAAATCGGGAATCATCACACTACCAGGAATCGGAATTAAATCAACTTCTCGCTCTAACGCCCAACAACTTTTAAGTGCATCCCATTTATCAGCAAAGGATGCTTCAATCATACTATCGTATGGTTTGCCGGGTGGGTAATGAGTCACTAATCCACATTCAGAATTGAGGGTGAAACGTCCGGTTTTCCAGGTTTCTGTATAAAAATCGCGGACTTGTAATGTAGCAGAAAGACTCCATTTCGTAACATGTAATAAAGCCGGAATGAGTTTGGCGATCGCTAAACCATATCGCGTACTAGGATTAAATAAACTCGTTGGTCCATCAATCGTAATTGTAAATCCATGGTCGGCATCACCTTCAATATATGCCATCAATTGAAATAATTTTAAATAGCGAAATAAAAGCTTGTATTCACCAGGAACATTCCGATGAGCATTTAATACTAATTGACTGGCTTTATAAAATACTCCCTGCACTTGCGATAAGTTATATCTATGTAATAAATTTTCCGGTTTTGGTGCATCAAAAGTCGTGAGAATTTTATTCTCTGATAAATCAGCATATAATCCATCACGGATTTGCTGTGGTAAAATTTCCCGTGCGAGTTCTTGAGTTAAGTGATCAGCTATATTTTTTAATGTCACTTGTGTTAATTCTGAGCTAGGAACAGACTTAGCTGCTAAAGCAAACACCCTTTCTCTTAACATTTGTGGTTCGAGGGGACTCACTACTTCAAATGTACAAAAACCACTTTTAAGTAGATAAGCTAAACCCCGTTTGACTTTGTAGTCGGTTGTGTCACCTTCTAATTCTAATAATTGACGTTCTAGTGTACCTTGAGTTTTTCCAACTGATTCTTGAAAAGAACTAATTAATTCATTGGCTAACTCTATATGTTTAGAATCAAGTTTTAATCTTTTGGGAATAATTTCTTCTCCATTCTGACGATGATGGAGTAAATCTGTTGGTAACATTTAATTATTTGTCCAGTGTCCAGTGTCCGGTGTCAATGGTCAAGTGTCTAGAACCAATAGTTTTTTGACCATTGACTATTGACTATTGACCAATGACTATTGACTAATTAAATATATTTGTTCAACAACAAACCTAATTTTTCTTTTGTTGCTGTTGGTACTTTATCCAATGGTGTCAAGATTGCATATTTTAATGCGGAATGAGCAGTACTAGATGGTGGGTTTTCACTCAAACGTCGCACTGTTTCTTGAATAACTTTTTGTGCATTAACAGCATTGCGTTGTAAATTATTCACCACCATTTCTACTGTGACACTATCATGGTCTGGATGCCAACAATCATAATCGGTGACTAGCGCCAAAGTTGCATAGGCGATTTCCGCTTCCCGTGCTAACTTCGCTTCTGGTAAATTTGTCATCCCAATGATTGTTGCATCCCAACTGCGGTATAGATTAGATTCTGCTTTGGTAGAAAATGCTGGCCCTTCCATACATACATAAGTACCGCCACGATGTAGGGTGACATCTGGGAGATTGAGAGAAGCGATCGCATCGGCAACAACTCCAGCCAAATTATGACAAACTGGATCACCAAAAGCAATGTGAGCAACTATTCCTTCGCCAAAAAATGTAGAAACACGATTTTTAGTTCGATCAATAAATTGATCAGGAACTACCATATCCAATGGTTTCGCTTCCGCTTTCAAAGAACCTACCGCACTCGCTGAAATCAAATACTCTACACCCAACTGCTTCATTGCATAAATATTGGCACGGAATGGTAGTTCTGAAGGTAAAAGCGTGTGATTACGACCATGCCGAGCTAAAAAAGCTACCCGTGTACCATCCAAAGTACCTAAAATTACTGCATCAGAAGGTGAGCCAAATGGCGTATCTATTTTCACCTCTTCTACATCTTTCAGAGCATCCATCTTGTATAAACCACTACCACCAATAATTCCAATCCGAGCTTCAGTCATGATTTTTTAGCCTTTAGCTTTTTGCAGTGCCAAGCTATTATGAACTACCGACGCACTCCACAGCTCTATTTTCTGGATGGGAAGGGATTAGTGAAAGGGGATCAGGGAGAAATTCTTCCTTGTCCCTCTTCTCAATTTTTAATTTTTAATTTTTAATTTTTAATTGACAAGTCCCCAATTTCCTCAAAAATATTCTACCCGTGCATCAAAACCGCGATCGCGTAATTGGCTAGAACGTTTTTCGGCTTCGGAGCGATCGCGAAATGCACCTGCATTCACATATTCTCCCAAATTTGACCGCATCGCGAAAGCTTGGGGTACAAACTGACGAACTTGATCAAGAGTATTAGCATCGCGAATTGGTACAATTACCACATAGCGATTTTCAACTGCTGAATTTTGTACTCTCGTGGGGTTGCTGTTCGTCAATCCTAATGCTTGCCAAGTTTGAAAATCTACAATTCCTGTGGGATTGAGTCTAGCAGCTTGCTGAAATTGGGCAACAGCATCTCTAGTTTCCGTGCCATAGTAACCCGTAATATCTGGGTTAAATAATCCTTTTTGACGTAAACTTTGTTGCACTGCGACAACTCGCGGACTGTTTTCACCCAAACAGATAAAACCGCTAGTTGGTGAACACCCGGAGTTATTGACATTTGAGTTGTTCACATTTACGTTGTTCACATTTACATAGTTGGTATTTGTGGATATTGCTGTCCAAGTTTGTCCATCAACAATCCCATTAGCTGTGAGTCCGTAATCGCGCTGAAAACGCACGACAGCATCTTTGGTGACAGAACCAAAATTACCAGTAGGAGTCGCTTGGAAATAACCCAACTTTGCTAAGTTTCTTTGTAATTGTAATACTTGCGGTCCGGCATCACCTTCATTCCAAGCATTGGGATAATTATCAACTCCACCACCGACAGCATTATTTGATCTTGATGCTAAATTAGTACGTATTAGTTGCAAAGTGTTTCCACCAGCAACACCATCAGCCTGTAATCTTTTGGATTGCTGAAATCTGACCACAGCTTGTTGTGTTTCTTGACCAAAATAACCTGTAACCGGGCCATTAAAGTAACCTAATGTCCGCAAAGATTTTTGCAGTTGTGTGACTGCTGAACCCCTACTTCCTACTTTGAGGACGTTACTTGTGCTAGTATTACCCCTGGATTGTTGAGATTGACATGCAGCTTGTAGCGATCGCTGAGTTTGTGGTCCCACCTGGCCAATTGCCGAAATTTTCTTGGCTTGCTGGAATTTTTTGACAGCATTTTCAGTTAAGGGGCCAAAATTGCCGTTGATCGGCCCGTTGTAGTATCCTAACTTTTGCAAACATCTTTGGATACTCGTGACTTGAGGCCCACTATTGCCTCTTCCTAATGCTAATGCTTGTTCTGCGAAGTTGATCACTGCTAAAGTCAATGCTACAGATAAAAGCCGCATTGCTGCACCACTAGATAATTTTTGCCAATTCCAGTTAGTCATATTATTAAAAAACAAATATTGAGAGTTTTTATCACGGGTGACTCCGTATTTTTTACTACTCAAATATTTTTATTTACTCAGATAGAATTTAAAGTTGTATTTACAGAGAAATATAACATTCTCTATAAAAGTTACATAGGATCTTAGTATTTTTTAGTAGCAAAGTTTATTTTTTATAAGAATATAATTTAATCAATATGTATAAAAATATACTTCGTATCTCACGCCTTTGCACCCCTACACCCCTGTTAAACAGCGATCGCTCTTGGTAAAACAAGAGTAAAGGTAGTAGAAACTGCTGTAGTTTCAACCCGAATAGAAGCTTTTAAGTGTTTTGCCAGTTTCTGCACTAGTGCTAATCCTAATCCAGTTCCACCGTATTGCGAAGGATGATGTTGGGGAAGGCGGTAAAAGGGGTCGAAAATACGTGCAAGCTCGCCAGCATCAATTGTCACACCAGAATTACTAACCCTGATCTCTACGGTTTCCTCGGTTGCAGATGCAGTAACGGTAATCGATTCACCCGCAGGAGTATATTTACAGGCGTTACTGAGTAATTCTGTAACAATACGTTCCAAGTCAGTGATATCTGTTTCTAAAGGTGGGAGTTTCCCAGCTAGATGCAAAAATAACTGTTGCTGCTGACAAGTAGTAACTTCTCGAAAAGATTCCACAATCGGAGGAAGCCAACTGTTGAGATCAATCACGATGACAGTCAAAACTTCGGCTTCTGCTTCTAAATATGTGAGTGAAAGCAGATCATTAATCAGTTTACTTTCTCGCTGACATTCGTTCTGTAAAATCTGTAATAGTTGTGACACTATGTCTGCATCTAATGCTGTTTCTTGCTTGATGACTGTTTCTAGGGTTTGTACGGCTAGGCTAATACTGGTGATTGGTGTTCGCAATTCATGGGAAAGGGATCTGAGAAATTCGTGTTTGAGATTGTCCAGTTTTTCGAGTTGGTTTACCTGTGTCTGGGCTAGTTGATAAAGTTTCGCTTGGCGAATTGCGATCGCACATTGATTTGCTACTTGTTGTACTAGTTTAATTTCCGATTCTGCAAACGCCTCTTGAGTAACTTTTGTTAGCCAAATATTTCCCATAACTGTTTCGGCGTCAAAAATGGGACAAGCTAGCTGTGTCACTATCACTAAATTCGGATTCCAATCTCTTAAAACTTCACTAAATTGCAACAGCTGTTTTTGTAAGAGTGGTTGATACAGTTTGGGAAAATCTGCAACCTGTCGTTTCATTGCTTGATAGACGGAAGGGATAGTACTGTATTCGTGGGCAATAGTAGCGACAGTATAACTGGTATCATATAATTCGATGTGGCAATGTTCGACTTGTAATACCTTTGCTAATTCAGCAATAGCTGTTTCTAAAACATGATCTATCTCTATAGAATCACGTATTTTCTCAGTGATATTTCGTACTAATTTATCAGACTGCGGTAACTTCCTTTCGATTTGCAGGTGTTGCACCTGTTGACGTAGTTCTGACTGTTGGATAGCAATACTGATTTGGGTTGCTAATTGTTTGAGCAAATCAATTTCTGTTTGTAGCCATTGTCGTGGTTCACAACAATGCTGTGCTATTAACAATCCCCAAAGATCCTGCTGAAATATAATCGGTACTACGAGATTAGCTCTGACTTGCAAAGAGGAGAGAAAATCTATCTGATAAGGATGCAATCCAGCCGCGTAAATATCTTCTACAATCTGCATACAACCACGCTTGTAGCGTTCTGCGTGTTTTTCGCTAAAGCAAGAATCTGTGATTTTCATTCCTAAGAGTGGACTACCCGCAGCAATAGTAGATTCTGCAACTATAGTCCCGCTATCACCAGAATCTAGATGATAAATTAGGACGCGATCGCTTAGTAATAGCCTTCGTAATTCTTTGACTGTAAAATTCAGAATCGTATTTAAATCAATCGATTGACAAATTAGTTGAGCGATCGCGCTCAATATTTGATTGGAATTACTTCCATCTTCTAAATCTGTATCGATTTGAAATTTTTGACAGACAGCTTGTGCTAATTCTGCGGTAGATTCTGATGGATTGATATTCATGCGAGAGTCCCTGGTTGGTTTACTGACTCTACTAGGCCTTCTCTCCATAAGATAATATCTAATTGTAGTAGATGCTTTTAAGCACCTCAGAGCAAGACTAAAAAGCCTTTGTTGACCAAAATCCTATTCTATGCACTGCTGATGAAAAATCCAGTAAAGCTTATAGTTGCTCAACCTAGTTAAGTTCTAACTTGTTATAAAGCTTCAAATATATATATATAAATTGCAGGATAATCGCAAATAGCTAAGTTATTTACTGTATCTTTTTTAGCATTTTTGCATAAATTCATTTAATAAAAACTTTCTATGTAACTAAATTTTATAAATCTTAATATATATACTGAGGCATAAATAATATAAGTAGGGTGTGTTATGCTGCTCTCTTACGCACCCTACAAAATATTAGATTATTGATTTTTTGGTATTCCCCAACTGATAACTATTAAAAACGATCTACCCCATCTATTGCCTCAAATTTTTTACTACTCTCACCCGTAGCCTTTGCAGCTTCTCCACATGTGCGCGGCGTCGGAAAAATCTTCTCTGGATTTGCTAAACCTTGAGGATTAAAAACTTGGCGTACCCATTGCATAGTTTCTAAATCAGCTTCCGTAAACATTTCTGGCATGTAACATTTTTTATCTGCACCAATACCGTGTTCACCAGAAATACTACCACCGACTCTCACACATAACTTGAGAATTTCTCCCCCCACTTCTTCGACTATTTCTAATGCACCCGGAACAGAATTATCAAACAAAATTAATGGGTGAAGATTCCCATCCCCAGCATGAAATACATTAGCAATCTGATAACCATATTTTTGGCTCAATGCTTCAATTTCTTGCAACACATAAGCTAACTGAGTCCGAGGGATCACCCCATCCTGAACATAATAATCTGGACTCAAATGTCCAGCCGCAGCAAACGCAGCTTTGCGTCCTTTCCACAATTTTAATCGCGTATCTGGATCACTGGCAGAAGTAACATTACGCGCTCCATTTTGTTGACAAATTTCCGCGATTCTTTGTTTATTTGTTGCAACTTCTACAGCTAAACCATCAATTTCTATTAATAGAATTGCTACAGCATCACGAGGATAAACATTTAATGCTGTCACATCTTCCACAGCATTAATGCTGAGATTATCCATAATTTCCATACCACCAGGAATAATCCCCGCGCTGATAATATCAGAAACACTCGCTCCCGCCGCTTCAATACTCGTAAAATCTGCCAACAACACACAGATTGATTCTGCACTTTTGAGGATTCGCAGCGTAATTTCTGTAGCGATACCCAGCGTCCCTTCCGAACCAACAAATATCCCTGTTAAATCATAACCAGGCATTTCGGGAATTTCTCCCCCCAAATCTAGAATTTCGCCTTCAGGAGTGACAATTTTTAATCCCAAAACGTGGTTTGTTGTCACACCATACTTGAGACAATGCACACCCCCAGAATTTTCCGCAACGTTACCACCAATAGAGCAGATAATTTGACTAGAGGGGTCGGGAGCGTAGTAAAAACCAGCACCACTCACAGTTTGCGTTACCCAGTTATTAATCACTCCTGGTTGAACAACAACACGCTGATTCTCTAAATCTACATTGAGTATTTGCCGCATTAAAGCTGTGACAATTAAAACACTATCTTCAATTGGCAAAGCCCCACCTGATAAACCAGTACCAGAACCACGAGCAATAAAGGGAACAGCATATTTATTGCATATCTTCACTACCATTGCTACCTGTTCTGTAGTTCTGGGTAACACCACCACCGCCGGACGTTGGCGATAGCTAGTAAGTCCATCGCATTCATAGGTGATCAGTTCTTCGCGGCGTTGCACAACACCATTTTTGCCAACTGCTGCTTCAAATTCCTTGATAATGGGTTGCCAGTTGCGTTGTTGTTTGTCTTGAGTGAGCATAGGTTTTTCAGGAAGGAAAGGATGCGATCGCGTAGCGGCTCCTTCGGAGCATCGCTTGTGTGAGTTGGTCTAATTAATATTGTTACAGGTGTTTTATTGAATCAACTAACCTAGAAATATCGCTCTCAAGTTGTGGGTAAACTCATGGTTGAGCAACTTTTAATCAATAATGATGGTTACTACGTACCAGATGCTAGCCAGCTAGTTACTGAAGATGATACGCCTGTGGATAATTTTGCTTCTGCTAAACAACAACGCCTGTTAGTTAGCTCTCTTTACAGTTCATTACAAAACCAAACTTTTTTAGCCGAATCTAACGTAGGTGTATACCATACCTACAGACAACCCGCCATTGTACCTGATGTTTTCCTCAGTCTAGATGTGCAAGTGGCTGCTAACTGGTGGGAAAAACAAAATCGTTGCTATATGCTTTGGGAATTTGGCAAACCTCCAGAAGTTGCAATTGAAATTGTCTCTAATAAAGAAGGTGATGAACTGGGAAACAAACTACGAATTTATGAACAAATGCGGGTAAGTTACTATGTAGTATACGACCCCACTCAGCAATTATCAGAACAGGCGTTGCGCGTTTATGAAATTCGCGGTAGGCGCTACTCGCAAACCACAGAAGCTTGGTTAGAACAAGTCGGTTTAGGCTTAACTCTTTGGCAAGGTGAATTTGAAGGTAGACAAGATGTGTGGTTACGTTGGTGCTACCAAGATGGTACTGTTTTGCTGACTGGAGATGAACGTGCAGAAAAGGAACGTTTAGAAAAAGAACAAGCATTACAACGCGTTCAAATGTTAGCAGAAAAGTTGCGATCGCTTGGCGTAGATCCAGAAAATCTCTAGAGGCTTGCATAAAATTTTATTCAACCATCTTGCCAATTCTTTCTGGTAAACTTATTATATAACTAACGTTCGATATAAAAATGTTAGTATCAATGCCAAAGATTGTTAATCATGAACAATATCGCAAAGAATTGTTGATGAAATCCTTTGATCTGTTTGGGGAAAAAGGCTATGCGTCAATCACGATGCGCGAGATCGCTAAAGGTTTAGGAGTTTCTACCGGGACACTTTATCATTACTTTCCTAGTAAAGAAGCCTTATTTTTACAGTTAATTGAAGAATTAACAAAGCAGGATATTCTTAATTTTTTGGCTGAAGCCGGAGAGGCCAAAACTTTAGCAGAACGCATCAAAACTTTGATGAATTTTGTTGCTAAAAACGAAGACTATTTTTTTAAACAAAATTTACTCATGCTTGATTTTTATCAGCAGCAAGAACGAACTGATGTCTTACATAACCAGACTCTCAGAAAAGTTTGGGATGATGCTATACAAGCACTTGCAATCTATTTAGAAATTGAAGATCGAGCGCTGGCTGACTTCATATATTGTTTTCTCAACGGCTTAATTTCGGCACGAATGTTTGAAGGCGATACCATTTCTTACACCGAACAAAGCGAATTGCTAGCAAACATGTTAACTGCTTATTTGAAAGCCCAAAAAACTCATTAAAACTCAGCGTTCCTCTGCGTTTAAAAAAATATGACTCAACAATTTCTCTCAAAACCTTCCACTCAAAAATTGATCGGATTATTCATAACAGCTACGGCTTTAACTAGTGCGATCGCCTTCTATGGAATTTCTCAATATGGCTTAGTTGGTAATTCTGAACCTCCAGCAGTAGAAACTCCTCCTGTTGTCAAAAAAGTTACCGCCCTCGGACGCTTGCAGCCAGAAGGAGAAGTAATTAGCCTATCTGCACCTTTAGCACTGGATGGCGATCGCCTAGCAAAATGGCTTGTCAAAGAAAGCGATCGCGTCAACACAGGACAAGTTCTAGCAATTTTGGATTCTCAAAAACGCTTGCAAGATGCTGTAGTCCAAGCAAAAGAACAAGTGAAAATCGCCCAAGCTAAACTAGCACAGGTAAAAGCAGGAGCAAAAACCGGAGAAATTCAAGCACAGCAAGCAAATATTGCTCGAATTCAGACAGAACAACTCACAGAAATTCAGGCACAAACAGCAACTATAGCCCGTTTGACGGCAGAACAACAGACAGAAACCCAAGCCCAGCAAGCTAACATCGGGCGATTAACAGCAGAATTAGCAAACGCCAAATTAGAATTACAACGTCATCAAACACTCTATCAACAAGGGGCAATTTCTGCATCTTTATTAGATAGCAAACGCTTGACATTTCAAACAACACAGCAGCAACTAGCGGAAGCCCAAGCCAACCTCCAACGCATCCAAACATCCCGACAACAAGAACTAGCGGAAGCCCAAGCCAACCTCAGACGCATTCAAACATCCCGACAACAAGAATTAAAATCCGCAAAAGCAACTCTGAATCAAATAGCCGAAGTTCGTCCTGTTGATGTCAAAACAGCACAAGCAGAAGTAGACAATGCGATCGCCACACTCAAACAAGCACAAACTAACCTAGAACAAGCTTATATCCGCGCCCCATTTCCAGGGCAAATTCTCAAGATCCATACCCACGCCGGAGAAAAAATTGCTGATGCTGGGATTGCAGAACTTGGACAAACCAAGCAGATGCTAGTAGTAGCAGAAGTTTATCAAACTGATATTGGCAAAATTCAACTTGGGCAACAAGCTGTAATTTCCGGACAGGCTTTTTCGGGAGAGTTGCGAGGAAAGGTTTCACACATCGGCTTGCAGGTGAATCAACAAAACGTCTTCAGCAATGAACCAGGAGAAAATTTAGATCGCCGCGTAGTTGAAGTCAAAATTCGCCTCAATCCTGAAGATAGCAAGCGAGTGAGTAGTTTGACTAACTTACAAGTGCAGACAGCAATTGAGTTGTAAAGTTTTTTTGCTCGGTATTTATAACGAATGTTTGATATAGATGCAATCGAAAACCAAATTTTAAAGTATTACCATGCTTACTAAATTCTTTCGTCGCATTCCCTTAGCATGGCTGCAATTAAAGAAAGAAAAAACACGTTTAATCGTAGCTCTTGCAGGTATAGGCTTTGCCGATATGCTCATGTTTGTCCAACTAGGACTATTAGATGCCCTGTTTGATAGTGCCACAAAGCCTCACCAAAATTTACAGGCAGATTTAGTTTTAATTAATCCCCAATTTCAAACATTATTCTACGTCAAAAGTTTTTCCAGAGAGAGATTACAGCAAACCTTAGCCTATGACGGGGTAAAATCCGTTCGTCCTCTATATGCTGATATTGCTCAATGGCGTAATTCTCAAACTCGCTTCAGTCGGGGAATTTTGGTGTGGGGAATTGATCCAGCCAACCCGCCTTTTACCTTTCCGGAAGTGAACCAGCATCTAGACCAACTTAAACAACTGGATCGAGTATTATTTGATCGTGCTTCTCGCCCAGAATACGGCCCGATCCCAGACTTAATCAAACAACACGGGAGTGTTGAAGCACAAGTGAATAGTCAAAATATGCAAGTGGTAGGTTTATTTCAGCTAGGTGCTTCTTTTGGTGCTGATGGTAACATATTAACTAGTGATTCTACGTTTCTCAAACTTTTTCCTAACTACCAACCAAATCAACTTGCAGTTGGGCTGATTAACCTCAAACCAGATGCAGATTTAGAAAAAGTGCGATCGCAATTACAAGCAGGTTTACCAAACGATGTCAAAGTCATCACTCCCCAAGAATTTGCCCAAATCGAGATTGACTATTGGGGTAATCAAGGAATCGGATTTATCTTTGGTATGGGAGTAGCTGTAGGGTTCATTGTTGGGATTGTGATTGTTTACCAGATTCTCTATTCTGATGTGTCCGATCACCTACCAGAATATGCCACACTCAAAGCAATGGGATATAGCGATCGCTATCTCATGATCATGTTAATGCAAGAAGCTTTATTGTTAGCAGCATTAGGATTTATACCCGGATTAGCACTTTCGATAGGGCTGTATCAGATCACCTACGCTGCAACTTTACTCCCTATTGGCATGAAACTCAATCGCGCTATATTTGTGCTATGTCTCACAATTATTATGTGTAGTTTTTCCGGGATAATAGCTATGCGAAAACTCCGCGCCGCCGATCCCGCAGATATGTTTTAATTTGGTTATTTGTCATTTGTCATTTGTCATTTGTGATTAACAATCGACCTACTAGCCACTAACACTTATGCAACCTGTAATTTCAATTCAAAATCTCAATCACTATTTTGGTCAAGGTAATCTCCGCAAGCAAGTATTATTTGACATTAACTTAGATATATATGCGGGAGAAATCGTGATTATGACAGGCCCATCTGGTTCAGGTAAAACTACATTATTAACTTTGATGGGTGGTTTGCGTTCTGCTCAAGAAGGTAGCTTGAGAATATTAAATCAAGAAATGCGTGGAGCCAGCAAAAAACAGTTAACACAAATTCGCTGTCAGATTGGCTATATTTTTCAAGCACATAACCTCATGACATTTTTAACAGCAAAACAAAATGTTCGCATGTCCCTAGAATTACATGAAGAGATGTTAGATCAAGATTTAAATGGAAAAGCAACCGCCATTTTAGAACAAGTTGGTTTAGGAAATCGCGTCGATTATTATGCAGAAAACTTATCAGGTGGGCAAAAACAAAGAGTAGCGATCGCTCGTGCATTAGTAAGTCATCCTAAAATAGTTTTAGCAGACGAACCCACCGCCGCTCTTGATAAAAAATCTGGGCGAGATGTAGTAGAATTAATGCAAAAATTAGCCAAAGAACAAGGCTGTACTATTTTAATGGTGACGCATGATAACCGAATTTTAGATATAGGCGATCGCATCATTTATATGGAAGATGGTTATCTCAAAAATGATGATGTGAGTACGACTTCTTCAAGTCAAATTAATTAATCTAATCTAAATATCTTCAGAAGTAGGGAGAAAATTTTGGACTCTCTGCCATACATTTTCTAACAAATCTGGACTTCCAACATCAAACCACTCAATTTGAGAATAAGCACGAAACCAAGTGCGTTGACGTTTAGCAAACTGTCGAGTGTGTAAAATAGTTAATTCTTTTGCTTGACCTAAAGAAATATCGCCAGCCAAATATTGCTTAATCTCCTGATAGCCTAAAGTATTCAACAAAGGCAAGTCAGCACCATATTTTTGACAAAGATACTCCACCTCCGTGACTAAACCATCTGCAATCATTTTCTCAGTGCGCTGAGTAATGCGATCGCCCAGATGAGTAGTATCACAATCTAAACCTATTTGTAAAATCGGATAACTTGGGGGATTTTCTCCCTGTTGCTCAGAAATAGGGCGACCAGTGACGTAAAATACTTCTAATGCTCTTAAAGTCCGTACAGAATCATTGGGGTGAATCTTTGCTGCTGCCACTGGATCAACCTGTTGTAGCATAGCGTAAAGTTGCATTTGACCAAGATATTCCAGCTGCGATCGCAACTCCTGTTGTGGTGCAACCCTGGGAATCTTCATCCCTTGAGTAATTGAGCGAATGTATAACCCAGTACCACCCACCAGTAAGAGCGGGGAATCGCCAGACAAGGTAGAGGGAAAAGACAAGGGAGAAATTTCTTCCTTGTCCCCCTCGTCCCCCTCGTCCCCCTCGTCCCCCTTGTCTTCCCCACCCCCTTGTCTCAAAATTAAGGCTTGCGCTTGCACCTGGTAATCTGCTACAGTCATCACCTCTGTGGGATTGCATATATCTATCAAATACTGCGGAACTAATTTCTGTTCATCTAGAGTTGGTTTTGCTGTACCAATATCAAATTCCCTGTATACTTGACGGGAGTCTGCACTCAGAATTACAGTATCTAATCGCATAGCTAAAGCTAATGCTAAACCTGACTTACCCGTTGCCGTCGCACCACAAATCACAATTAATTTAGTCATTGGTCAATTGTCAATTGTCAATTGTCAAAAGTTAGTTGTTAAGAAGTCTCCTTATCCTCTTCGTCCCTCTTCCCTTGTCCTCCTTGTCCTCCTTGTCCCCCTTCCCAATTTTTAATTTTTAATTTTTAATTATTTTTCTCCTCACATACCTCCTCTAATCAGGGTAATCCAACCCCTATATGAATTTAGCAGCAAATTGCCCTACAGTCGCCTATAAGGCTTTTGTGTTAGAATTTTGGAGTGTTTTTTAATTTTTCGCCTTTTTGGCGACTTCACCCCCACAAATCAGGAGAACTTTCATGACGAGCAGTTACAGTGCCGAACAGATTCAAGTTCTGGAAGGTCTGGAAGCCGTCCGCAAGCGACCGGGGATGTACATCGGTTCCACTGGTCCGCGAGGACTTCACCATTTAGTTTACGAGGTGGTGGACAACTCGATTGATGAGGCTTTAGCAGGCTACTGCACCCATGTGGAGGTGGATCTTAACGCCGATGGTTCTGTTACTGTAACAGATGATGGTCGCGGTATTCCTACGGGAATTGTTGCCAAAACAGGAAAATCGGGTTTGGAAACTGTATTGACAGTACTGCACGCCGGGGGAAAATTTGGCGGCGGTGGTTACAAAGTTTCTGGAGGACTACACGGGGTCGGTGTTTCTGTTGTTAATGCTTTATCTGAGTGGGTGGAAGTGACGGTTTGGCGAGATAAAAATGTTCATACCCAGCGTTATGAACGGGGTATTCCTGTCACTGAACTGAATGTAAAGCCATACAAAGATAATCGCACCGGCACCTCTGTCAGCTTTCAGCCAGATTCGCAAATCTTTACTACTGGTACAGAGTTTGACTATACGACTTTGGCAAGTCGCCTACGGGAGTTAGCATACTTAAATGCAGGTGTAAAAATTACTTTTACCGATCATCGTTTGGAGTTACTCAAAAGCGATCAGCCCAAGGTAGAAGCTTATGAATACAAGGGTGGCATTCGTGAATATATTACCTACATGAATGCTGATAAGCAGCCACTACATGAAGAAGTGATCTTCGTGCAGGGAGAACGAAATAATGTGCAAGTAGAGGTAGCATTGCAATGGTGTACTGATGCCTATACGGATAATGTCTTGGGCTTCGCCAACAATATTCGGACTGTTGATGGTGGTACACACTTAGAAGGTTTAAAGGCAGTTCTCACCAGGACATTGAATGCGATCGCTCGCAAGCGTAATAAAATCAAAGATAGTGAACCCAATCTCAGCGGTGAACACGTCCGTGAAGGTTTGACAGGCGTAATTTCTGTCAAAGTTCCCGATCCAGAATTTGAAGGACAAACAAAAACTAAACTTGGTAACACCGAAGTTCGGGGAATTGTTGATTCTTTTGTGGGAGAAACCCTCACAGAATATTTAGAATTTCACCCCAGCGTTGCGGATGCAGTTTTAGATAAAGCCATCCAAGCCTTTAAAGCAGCCGAAGCAGCCCGTCATGCGCGGGAATTGGTACGCCGCAAGTCGGTGTTGGAATCTTCGCCATTGCCTGGTAAACTAGCAGACTGTTCTTCTCGTGATCCCAAAGAATCAGAAATCTACTTGGTAGAAGGGGACTCCGCAGGTGGTTCTGCAAAACAAGGACGCGATCGCCGCTTCCAAGCAATTCTACCCCTACGCGGAAAAATCCTGAATATCGAAAAAACCGACGACGCCAAAATCTATAAAAATAACGAAATTCAATCGTTAATTACTGCCCTTGGTTTAGGAGTTAAAGGTGAAGAATTTGATGCTTCCCAGCTGCGGTATCACCGGATTGTGATTATGACTGACGCGGATGTTGATGGCGCACACATTCGTACACTGTTATTAACTTTCTTCTATCGTTATCAACGGGCGTTAATCCAGGAGGGTTACATCTATATTGCTTGTCCTCCACTTTATAAAATAGAGCGAGGAAAAAATTACAGATATTGCTACAGCGATCGCGAAAAAGACCAATACATTAGTCAGTTCCCAGAAAATGCTAACTACAACATCCAACGCTTCAAAGGTTTGGGTGAAATGATGCCCGAACAACTTTGGTCAACTACAATGAACCCAGAAACACGTACCCTTAAACAAGTGGAAATAGAGGATGCGGCGGAAGCCGATCGCATTTTTACAATTTTAATGGGCGATCGCGTCGCACCTCGCCGTGAATTTATTGAAACCTATGGTTCTAAGCTCAACCTCACGGATTTAGATATCTAAAAATGTGAGGGGAATAAGGGGGACAAGGGGAGCCACTGCGTTGCGGAGCCAGTACGTTGCGGGGGTTTCCGAGCCAGCGCGTTGCGGAGGTTCCACGCCACCTGCTTTATGCCGGGGAACCCGTCCACCGCAGTGGCTCCTCCGTTGTAGCGACTGGCGTCCCGTTGTAGTACCTG
>NZ_JBHFLM010000153.1:0-12079 GCF_041928655.1 Pelatocladus sp. BLCC-F211
GAGGAGTTTTTCAAAAAGGACATTATGTAGGTTGGGTGGAACGGAGTGTAACCCAACATTAACCAGACTATAATGTTGGGTTTCGCTGTCGCTACACCCAACCTACAAAACTACAGTTCTCAAAGTAGACGTGGTTTAATTGTGGTTTTGATCTGATTTTAAATTCAAAGTGCATAATTAATCGGTCTTGTTTGGTCTGTTAGGCTACGCAATGACATATCGAAAGTAATTAAGCGGAATAAATATAATATAATTCAACATAATTTAATATAAAAAAGTAGCCATAAGTATTATTGACAAAGTAATTTGATTAATTCATATTCTGGATAGTTAATTAAATAATATTAATAACTGAATTTGGGATATGTGGAAAAATATTATGATCTTTTTTCAGTGTGGAATTATCGTACCCACTGGAATCACTTTACTCTGGCTAAATGATGCTTGCGCTGCTAACCAAAATCCTTTATTTAAAAACATTTCAGCATCCAACACAATCAACAAAGTGGCACAATTAGAGCCATCACCATCCCCAACTACAAATCCCGAATCAGAAGTGGTTCCCAACGAAGAAGTTCCCAGTGAAAATAATCAACCTGATACTACTCCTTCAACCCCAGAACCAGTAGAGACATCTCAGCCAGAACAATCTTTATTAGTCAAAAAAATAGAAGTCAAATGTGGTCTAGAGGACAAAGCAAATTGCAAAGTCTTTCGTCCAGATTCTGAGGAAATTAAATCTATTACTCAATCTGTAGAAGGAAAAACTGTCACAGTCTCAGAACTGCAAGGGGTAGCAGATAAAATTACTCAACTTTACCTGAATCGTGGTTATATTACATCACGAGCGGTTTTAGTAGACCAAACCATTGCTAGTGGTGTGGTGGTATTTAGGATTTTTGAAGGGGGAGTAGAAGAAATTCAGGTAGAAGGGACTAAAAAGGTCAGTCCAAAATACATCATCAATCGGATTAAGCTGGCACAATTAAATCCCCTGAATAAAGATCAGCTGGAAGACCAATTAAGATTACTAAGGGCTGACCCTTTATTTAAGAACGTTGAAGCCAGTCTCAGACCGGGAAAAACCTTTGGACAGAGCATTTTAATCGTGCGGGTTACGGAAGCAAACTCTTTCAAGGCAAGTTTTGGTATTGATAATTACTCGCCCCCTAGTGTTGGTTCGGAACAGTTTGGTGTTGGTCTAGCTTATCGTAATTTGATAGTTTCCGGCGACCAAATAGCTACTTCCTACAAACGTTCAACCACAGGAGGAGCGAATCTGTATGATTTGAGTTACCGTATTCCTCTCAACCCTATGGATGGCACTTTGCAGATACGTGCTGCTATTAATGATTACAAAATTACTGACCCGGAATTTGCGAATCTAGATATTCGTGGTGACTCAAATCTTTATGAAATTACTTATCGTCAACCCCTAATTCGTTCACCCAGGGAAGAATTTGCTCTCTCCTTGGGGTTTACATTCCAAGACGGTCAAACATTTATCTTTAATAACTTACCGATTCCTTTTGGTATCGGCCCTGATGCAGATGGTGTCAGCCGTACTAGTGTATTTAAATTTGGGCAAGATTATCTTAAGCGAGATCCTAAAGGTGCTTGGAGTTTGCGATCGCAATTTAACATCGGTATAGGCTTGTTTGATGCCACTATAAATGATCATCCTACCCCGGATAGTCGCTTTTTGAGTTGGTTGGGTCAGGTACAGAGAGTACAGCAGTTAAATAATGATAATTTGCTGATTGCAGCACTCGATTTACAATTGACACCAGATAGTCTTTTACCATCACAACAATTTGTTATTGGTGGGGGTCAATCGGTGCGGGGTTTCCGGCAAAATGCTCGTTATGGTGATAATGGAGTACGATTTTCCCTGGAAGACCGCATTACCCTAGAACGCAATGAAGCCGGAGCTTCTACTATGCAATTAGCGCCCTTTGTTGATCTGGGTGTAGTCTGGAATCACCCCGATAATCCTAATAACGACGATTTACCCAGCCAGAGATTTTTAGCTGGCGCAGGGTTGGGATTTTTATGGGAACCAATTCCCCACTTAAACTTACGCTTAGATTACGCTGTTCCCTTTGTTGATTTGCGCGATCGCGGTGAAAATGCTCAGGATCATGGTTTTTATTTTAGTGTTTATTACACACCTTGACTAGGTTTGTAGTGAGGACTTTAGTCCTCATTTAAGCACCAAGGGTGCTTACTACAAACTTACTGCCTATTATGTAAATATCACTAGAGTCAGCTTTGGGGTCACATCCGACAATCATAATCCGCTGACCCATTTCTGCCATAGCGGCAAGGGTATTTTGAGAAGTTGTAGACTTACCGATACCGCCTTTACCGTAGAAAGCGATCTGTCTGATATTCTCAGTCATGATTAATTATTCTCCTGCAATTGGTTGGTTTGGTGGGTCTAGAGGATTTGTGTTTAGGTTCACTTTAGTTGGGTCAGCAGTGACCGCTTTATAGAACGTCACCGATGGTGGTGCTCGCTCTATCGCAAAAAAGGTTGGAATGTTGAGCATATTTGTTATTGGTAAATTTTTGGTTGTCATTAGACGCGAGGAACATCGCGTCTCTAATGACCATTGACTAAACTGCTTCGACTACAAGGTCTTTGCTGACGCGATCGCGTAGTCTAGATTCGATCGCAATCTTTAATGTGGCTGTGCTACTAGAACAGGAACCGCAAGCACCTTGCAGTATCACTTTGACGCGAAGGACGCTTTCGCGTCCAGCTTCGCTAACGCCTTCGACGTCAAACAGTTCGACATCTCCCCCGTCGGCGATCAACACGGGTCTAACTTCTTCATCTAAGACTTTTTGAATTAGTGCAATTTTTTGCACTGGCGTCAGTGGTTTTACGGCTGACTTACCATTAGTTTGATTGAGGGAATTACTTACAGCAGTGGCAGATACTTTTTCTTTTTGCACAGATGCAATAATGTCATCAATATTTGCTAGACAAGATCCGCATCCGCCACCAGCTTTGACGTAATTTGTCACTTCTTCGGCGGTGGTAAGGTTATTTTCAACAATTACCCGCCGGATTTTGACGTCACTAATACCAAAGCAAGTACAAACTAAAGCTCCTTCGTCATCATCTTCATGAGTGTCTAGGGGGATACCTCGGTAATTATAAATAGCTGCTTCTAGCGCTTCTTGTCCCATTACCGAGCAGTGCATTTTTGCTTCTGGTAAACCACCCAAGTAATTAGCAATTTCTTTATTAGTAACCTTCAGGGCTTCATCTAAAGTTTTACCCTTGATTAGTTCTACCAGAGCTTCAGATGAAGCGATCGCACTGGTACAACCAAAAGTTTGAAAACGAGCCTCAAGGATTTTCTCTGTATTTTCCTCAACTTTTAGGTGTAGTCTCAGGGCGTCTCCGCAAGCAATGCTACCGACATCACCAACAGCAACTTTAATTCCTGCTTCACCCTTGTCTTCTATTGCTCCCTGATGTTGGGGATTGTAGAACAGTTCCAATACTTTATCTGTATAGTCCCACATAGCCGATTTTGGATTTTAGATTACTCTGTCGAGAAGCCGCACTTCGTGCGTCTATGGATTTTGGATTTTGGATTAGGGATCAGGGATCGGGAGAATAATTCCTCCTTGTTCCCCTTGTCTTCCCTGTCCTCCGTGTCCCCCTTCTATCCTCTAGCCCCGATGACTGCTTTTTCTTGTTCTTGCAGCCAACTTGCTTCGTCATTCTTGAAGGGTGAGAGGGCGCGTAGGTGTTCAATAATACCAGGCATCACTGCTAGCACAGCATCAATTTCGGCGTCTGTGGTGTAACGACAAAGACTGAAGCGAATCGAACCATGCAGAATGGTGTAGGGTAAGCCCATTGCTCGCAAAACGTGGGAAGGTTCCAAAGAGCCAGAACTGCAAGCAGAACCAGATGATGCACAAATACCGTGTTTGTTCAGGTGGAGGAGAATTGCTTCACCTTCAATGTACTTGAAGCCAATGTTCGTGGTGTTGGGCAATCTCTGCGTAGAATCACCGTTGACTTGGCAGTCGGGAATAGTTGCAATAATAGTTTGTTCTAAGCGATCGCGCAATTTTCTTTCTCTAGCCGTCGCTTCTTCTATGTGTAATAACTCTAATTCGGCAGCTTTACCAAGGGCTACAACTCCTGAAACGTTTTCTGTTCCCGCCCTTCTACCGCGTTGCTGTCCGCCGCCGATGAGCATCGGGCGAAATCTCACACCACGCCGCACATATAAAGCACCGATTCCTTTGGGTGCATGAATTTTGTGACCGGACATGGTTAACATATCAATGGTGCTAGTCTTCATGTTCATCGGAAGTTTACCGACTGCTTGCACCGCGTCCACATGAAAAAGAGCGCCGCTTTCTTTAACTCTCAGACCAATTTGCTCAATGGGAAAAACTACGCCAGTCTCGTTGTTAGCATACATAATGCTGACTAAGGCAGTGTTACCAGTGAGTGCAGCTTCTAGTTCATTTAGGTCTAACTGCCCTGCGTGATTTACTGACAGATAAGTAACATTATAACCTTGCTTTTCCAACTGTTTGCAGAGAGTTAGGACTGCTGGGTGTTCTACCTGTGTAGTGATAATGTGTCGCTTATCTGGTTGCGCTAACAGTGCGGCTCGAATGGCGGCGTTATCTCCTTCTGTACCACCACTAGTGAAGATGATTTCTGATTCGTCAGCACCAAGGAGAGCAGCAACTTGTTCATGGGCCTTGTTAACTGCTTTTTTTACTTGTCCGCCAAAGGTGTGCATACTAGAGGGATTACCATAATAATCCGTCAAGTAAGGTAGCATCGCCTCTACAACTTCAGGATCTACTTTGGTGGTGGCATTATTATCCAAATAAATACAATTTTTCTGCATTGCTTCCAATTTTGTTTAAAATTTGTTTGTTGGTTGTTTGTTGGTCGTTGTTCGTTACAACCAACAACCATCTATCAACAATTAGGCAACTTGGTGCTGACGTTTCTGTAACTGCTCAGAGAATCTCTGCGAATAAAAAGTGAACCAAGTCTCCCAATAATCTTGTTTTTTTGTTAATTTTGCGACCAATGGGTAATAAGTGTTAAACCAGCTTTCCCAGTAATCGGTAGGAACTTTTATGCAACCATTGCTTGTAGGACAACCAGCTTTGCACTGAGGTACGGTGTGAATACTACCAACGCAGTTTGTACAAAGTTCAGGATCAATCCAGGGGCGATCGCCATCTATTTTAATTGCGCCAGTCGGACATACAGATTGACAAAGATTACAGGAAATGCACTCGCTGGTTATTTGGTAAGCCATACTATCCTCCATTGAAGGGAGTAGATTGAGGATTGGGTTCTGGGTAATGAGTGCTGGGTAATGGATGGTAGAGAGTGGTTAGTAGTTAGTGGATAGTGGTTAGTGATTACCTACCAACTACTAACTAATAACTACTAACGATGAACTACTAACTAACTTTTTCTTGGATGTATTGCTGGTAAAACTCTAAAGCAGCCTTGTCAATTGTGTCGTAAGTTTCAACAGTTTGGATGCCGGCTGTGTGCAGTTTTTCTTGGGGACAATCACCGATTTTAGCAACAAGTACTGCTTTGCAATCTGCGATCGCTTCGATAATATTTTCCAGAGTGGCTGTTTCGCCATAACCACCTTGGCAATAGTGGTCTATTTTACGATGACCGATAAAGCGGACTTCGCTACCATCGACTTCGTACACCTGAAATTCCTTGGCATGACCGAAGTGTTGGTTAACTAAACCACCGCCTTTGGTTGCAACTGCAACTAGAATTTTCGGGCTGTTTTTTACGGGTGCGGCTACAACCTGTTGTTTAGCAGCTTTGAGTTCTTCTCTAAATTTCTCAATACCTGCGTGAACTTCTTGCCGTTGAGCAAGGTCATATTCTGGAGCCATGTGCATGAATTTATCTTTAGTAAATTCTTGGCTGCGGTCTTCTCCCAACAATCCTACCGCATCGGCACGGCATTGACGACAGTGGCGCATCATCTTCATGTTACCAGCACAGCCGTCTTGCACTGCCTTTAATTCTTTGGGAGTGGGACCACGCTGTCCTGTTAAGCCGAAGTGAGTGCCGTGTTCTGGCGCCGAGATCAATGGCATGATGTTGTGCAGAAATGCACCGTGGGAGCGAATGACTTTATTGACTTCTACTAAGTGTTCGTCATTAATTCCCGGAATCATTACCGAGTTGACTTTGCAGAGAATATCGGCTTCTTTGAGGGCTTGCAATCCTTCCATTTGTTTTTCGTGGAGGATTTTTACGCCTTCGATACCTCTGTAACGTTTGCGCTTGTAGTGAACCCAAGGATAAATCTTGGCACCGATTTCTGGGTCCACCATGTTAATGGTGATTGTAACGTGATCGATATTTAATTGTTTAATGCGATCGATATATTCGGGAAGCATTAAACCGTTGGTTGATAAACAAAGTTTGATATCGGGTGCTTTCTCTGCTATCAACTCAAAGGTGCGAAAAGTCCTTTCTGGATTTGCTAGAGGATCACCAGGGCCTGCAATTCCTAAAACGGTGAGTTGGGGAATTTTGCCAGCAATCACTAAAGCTTTGTGTGCTGCTTCTTCTGGTGTCAACAATTCACTAACTACGCCTGGGCGACTTTCGTTAGCACAATCGTATTTGCGATTACAGTAGTTGCACTGAATATTACAAGCAGGAGCAACTGCAACATGCAACCTAGCATAGTGATGGTGAGCTTCTTCGCTATAGCAGGGATGGTTGGCAATGCGCTGTTGAAGTTTTTCATCCATTTCCCCGGTGGCGCTGCTACTGCATCCGCTACCGCAACCACTGGATTTCGATGCGATTGCAGTTTCCGTAATTGGGGAGGTGACGAGTCCTGTAGACGATAGATTCATTGAATTTCGCAAGGTGTCGATGGACTGGCAAAAGCCACTGTGGGAGATGGAACACTAACCAGTTATCAGTTATCAGTTATCAGTTATCAGTTATCAAAAAATTAATCACTGTTCACTGTTTACTGATTTGTAAGGAATGGAAGTCGCGTCTGTTTATAGCGCTGCCCACCGGGGTTCGGGGTAGGCTATTTAACCCTATTTTTCTCGGCTGGTGTGTCATGCACAAGATACGGGTGGAATTTGCGCTGACAGGCGCGACTTCTGTTCACAGGGGCATGGTGCTATCTCATCCCTCCACTCACTCATCGCTCCTTGATTGGTGCGTCAAGTGATTGGCGATATATGTTTTATATCAGCCGTGAGAGAGGGAGACTGGATTGCAACTTGGATAAGATTTATTAAATTTATTAAGTTTGTACTCAAATTTTCAAACTTCGATTATGAGGGCATAACAAAAGATCAGAAAAATTTTTTGGGTAGGGGTACTAGTATTTTGAGGTGGAAGTACAGGTATTTATGGAGGAGGGGACAAGTCTTTTTGTACTCACCTCAAACCTAGTCCTCACAAAGGTTTTAAATAAAATTAAGTTTTTTTGAGCTTGTTTTTAAGTTGTACTCGCGGACTTGAAACTGGGTGTGGGGGTCTAAGGGAATAGGGGTGTAGGAGGAGTCCTATTTTCATTGGGACTGACTTCTTGTCATCGACCCAGAGGCTTATTATTAATGCGTTTTTGGGTTTTGGAAATCTGGAGCAGATTACGGACAACTACTCCAGAAATATGCGAAATTCAATTCTGTATCCAACATATCACTTTTTTTTTGATAATAAATGCGATTTAAAATTTTTTAATTATTGGGAGAAAATCAAAACCTAAGTATTGCAAAAGCCTGACTGAGAGCGACTTAGAGACGCTTCCAAGGCTCCAAAATGAGAATAAATTGCAAAAACTAACAGCTAAAGTTACTGCTGAACTTTAATCGTCATCAAAAGTTATTTTCTCAGTTGCTCAGAATTGCTAAGTAGGTCGGGACACTGAAATTACTGGTGGGGGTTGTCATTCGTCATTTGTTATTCATCATGGGTAAGGGTTTGAAGGATGTTTACGTTTTGTAATTTGCGTTCTGTTTGTTCTCGCTGATTTAACTTATTTGTTTGATGGTTGGCAATACCAACCATATACCAACTATTCTACATTACTCTTAAAGCGATCGCATTGCACTTATTTCACAAAGAGTAGGTCGATATCAGTTTACCCATTACCTAATAAATTGTTACTTTGCTTTGGTACTGGGGTACTTTAAACTCAGAATCACAAAACTAAGGATATTTATTGGTATTGATCTATGAAAACAATTAGGATTCCAGTAATTTTAGGAATGATCTTTCTAGGACTTTGCAGCTGTAATTCTATCAAATCGACTACGACAACAAATTCGAGTCAACTCACCAGCCAGAATAATTCACAAACTCAACCAACCGTCAAAATAGGTGGTTCTAGCTCCACAGTATCGATTGTGAAATTATTAGCACAAGCTTATCAATCCCAAAATAAAACTGCCAAGATTGAATTTATATCTCTGAGGCAATCCGAAGGAGCGATCGCAGCACAGAAAAATGGCATCATTGATATTGCTAGTAGCAGTCATAAACTCAAGCCTGAAGAGGATAACGGTAAAATTAAATATCGTGAATTCGCAAAAGATATGCTCACAGTTGCTACTCACAATAGCGTTGAAGGCGTTACTAATGTAACAACTGCTCAATTGAAGTCAATCTACGCCGGAAAAATTACTAACTGGAAAGAGTTAGGCGGACCTAATGCCCAAATTGTGGTATTAGATAGACCAGAAGATGAATCTGCCAAAAAGTTATTGCGAAAATACTATTTGGGTAAAGACAAAACCACAACTCAAGCCGTAATTTTAAATAAAGAGGGAGAATTAATTGATGCTTTACAAAGCACCCCTTATTCAATCGGTGCTTTTTCTTTTGCTTATTCTGTAAGCAATCAACTACCAGTCAATCACCTGAGTCTCAATGGTGTCGCTCCTAACAAAGAAAACTTTGCTAACGGTAAATATCAGATGGTACGTAATATTGGACTAATTTGGAATAAAGCACCTTCACCTACCACTGAAAATTTTATCAATTTCATCTTTAGCGATGAAGGTACGAAACTACTGCAAAATAAAGGTTTTATTCCTAGTCATTAAACTCTCAGCAACAATCATGCGAAAATTTCGCTTTCAACTCAATCTCAGCCAGAAGATTATTCTGCCATTTCTGTGCGTATGTTTGAGTGTATTTATATTGTGTTTATTCATTGTTGGACATTGGTTTACGGATTTTCTTGAGCAGAGTCTTCGTCAGGAAGTTGCAAGTTTTGCTGACCGGGTTCACCAAGATTTGCAGTATGAGCAAGAAAGTCTGGAAACACAAGTCAATTTGATCGCCGACCAAGATACAATTCGCTTGGCGATTGAACAGCAGGATAAACAAAAACTCCTACAAACTTTACTACCCCTCAGAACTGCTCTGGATTTAGATTGGATTAAGGTGGTCGATACCAAGGGTAATATTTTACTGGATACACGGCAAGCAGGACTGATACAAGCGAAGCTACTCGATCAAGTAATTACTAATAGTGCTAGTGGTGGAGCTAGTTTTAGTGATTTCGTCAGTGTGGAAAAAAATCAACAAGTCCTACAAGTTGTAATTCATCCGATCAAATCCTCAACAAGATTAATAGGAGGAATTATCATTGGTCATTTAGTGAATAATAACTTTTTACAAAAAATGGCTGATGGTTCTTCTAAAGAATTGGTTGCTATTAAAGAAAATAACATATTTGCAACAACATTACCAAAAGTTAAAGATATCAAATGGCAACCTCCACCATCAGATTTATCTACTGCCAAACTCGTAATCGATAATCAAAGATATTTAGCTAAAAATGTTGTTTTTTTCGGTGCAATTCAGTCTATTGCGATAACTGTGCTTTCTCCTACTCTGCAACTAGAAACTGCTCAAAGGATGCTTTGGCTACGGTTGGTATTTTTGTTTTTATTAGGAGGTATACTTGTCACAGTTGTAGGATTTTTCATTGCCAAAACAATTACTCGTCGCTTGAAAGCTGTTACCTTTATTGCTAAACAAGTTACACAAAACTTTAACTTTGATTTGCAAGCTCCAATCATTAGTGAAGATGAGGTTGGGATATTAGCTATTTCTTTGAATAAGTTAATTCAACAAGTAAAGCAACTTTTAATAGAACAGCATGAAGCAAACATCAAGTTAGAATTATATAACCAAAATTTAGAGCAAAAAGTAGAGGAAAGAACACAAGAACTTCAGCAAAAAAATATTGACTTAAAACAGATTATACATGAACTTGAACAAACCCAATTGCAACTAATTCAAAGCGAAAAAATGTCTTCTTTGGGACAGCTAGTAGCTGGGGTTGCTCATGAAATCAATAACCCTGTTTCCTTCATCTACGGTAACATTGAATATGCGGATCAATACATTAAAGACCTACTGCGTTTGATTCAACTTTATCAACTACACTACCCTGATCCAAACCCAGATATTGAAAATGTGCTAGAAGAAATTGATATTGAATATGTTATAGAAGATTTACCCAAATTGCTGATTTCAATGAAAGTAGGTGCTGAACGCATTCACCAAATTGTCCTTTCTTTACGAATCTTCTCTCGCTTAGATGAAGCTGAATTTAAAGTTGCTGATTTGCATGAATGCATAGACAGTACTTTATTAATTTTGCAACATCGGCTCAAAGCACAAACTCATCGCCCGCAAATTCAACTGGTCAAAGAATATTGTGAGATGGCTCGCATCAAATGTTTCGTAGGTCAATTAAATCAGGTATTCATGAACATCTTCGCAAATGCAGTTGATGCTTTAGATGAAGCTTGGGAAAATGGGGTTTGTCCAAATCCCTTAATTCGCATTATTTCCGAATATAGAAATGACAAGATGATCATTCGTATTGCTGATAACGGAAGAGGAATTCCCCAAGAAATACAAAATCGCATTTTTGATCCCTTTTTCACCACTAAAGCCATTGGAAAGGGAACTGGTCTCGGATTATCAATTAGCTACCAGATCATTACTGAAAAGCATAGCGGATCATTACGATGTATTTCATCACCAGAAAAGGGTACAGAGTTTGTCATTACAATTCCTATTCGGTAATGAGCGCTGTAGGCGCAGCGTTACCGCAGGGTAGCGCTCACTACGAACTGTTACATTTTAGCCTAAATCAAACAACAAGATTTCTGCACCAACATCAGTACTAATTTCTAGTTGTTCTTCGCCATTCATTTGCACACCATCACCTCCTCGGAGTTCTTCACCATTGAGTTTGGCGACACCTTTAGCGATTTGCAACCAACCATAACGGTTAGGTAAAAGATGATAATTTACAACATCACCTGCTTCTAAAATAGATGTGTATAAATCAACATCTTGGAAAATTTTCACAGCACCATCACGTCCATCTTTTGCTGCAATTAAGCGTAATTTTCCTTTTCTTTCTTCGATAGAAAAAGCCTTTTGATCATATCTCGGTTGTAGTTTTTGCTGATTGGGAATAATCCAAATTTGCAATAAATGGGTTGGTTCTGTTTCAGAAGGATTAAATTCGCTGTGTAAAATTCCAGTTCCAGCACTCATAATTTGTGCTTCTCCTGGGCGAATGATTGAACCATTACCCAAACTATCTTTATGCTCAATAGCACCTTCTATGACATAGGTGAGAATTTCCATGTCTTTATGACCGTGGGTAGGAAAACCTGCACCAGGAACTATCCGGTCATCGTTAATTACACGCAAAGAACGAAATGCTATACGATTAGGATCATAAAAGTTACCAAAGGAAAATGTGTGGTAACTATCGAGCCATCCTGTTTGGGTACGACCACGTGCATTTCGATCATGAATTAAATGGGTTTTAGTGTTGGAAGCCATAATTTACTCTGTTTATGTATTTGTATGAATTTGTTTAACTAAACCTCGTCCATCTTGAAAAGAGGAGTTTTTCAAAAAGGACATTATGTAGGTTGGGTGGAACGGAGTGTAACCCAACATTAACCAGACTATAATGTTGGGTTTCGCTGTCGCTACACCCAACCTACAAAACTACAG
>NZ_JBHFLM010000154.1:0-16455 GCF_041928655.1 Pelatocladus sp. BLCC-F211
GGATTTATACTACCAGGGTTCTGGATCAGGAGTTGTCCACTTGACCTACTTCGTTTTTTATCTGTGCGCTTTACCGCTAAAAACATAATATCATCAAAGTCGTCCTTCTAGGACGAGGCTTTAGACCCAGGTTTTTGGTAACAAAGTAATAGCTTCTGATGATTGTTCAGTCGTCATCCTGTTACGCCGTTCAGCCACCAGTAGCACATTCGCAATCTCCAACGACCAAATACCTGGTACAAATGCCTCACAATCCGGCATCATTGCCAATAACGCATTAGCGTAATCGTTATTTTCATCCACTAAACACCAGCTAATTGCTACAGAACAATCCAAAACAAACTGCATTAAAATCTTCGCCCCTCTTCAATCATGGAGCGGATTGAGGTTTTATCCAACGCAACTTCTTGCTGCAATTGTCGCATTCTGGTAATTGCATTACTTATTGATTTTTTCGTCGCGGATTTTCCCCAAGCGTTATAGCGCGGCTGAGTTTCTTCTGATTGCGGAACTTCTGCATTGGGTAATGGCTGCACAACCACCACCACCTCAACAGAAGTATCTTTAAAATCAGTGGGCGTTTCAATTTGCAATATACCATCTGCTCCTATATGCGCTCGTAACTTCATCGTTTCCATGTCTTTCTCCATAACAAAATGCTCTTTATCTTAACCTCCTACAAATGGGTTGGGGAGGGATTCTTTATTATTTTTGCAAGAGGTCTATTCGTTATTAATTGTTACAAATGACAAAGGACAAAGGACTAATGACTAATGACTCATTTAAGCTGAAAGCTGTTAGCTGAATGCTGAAACGCGATGGAATGGCACATAACTGATGCTGAGAGTTTAGCAATAATTGATAGCGAAATTGGCGATCATGTCTTTTCACCTGCCGAGTATGAAATTGTTCGGCGGGTGATTTATGCTACTGCTGATTTTGAATATAAATCTTTGATTCGTTTTTCTGAGCGTGCTTTGCAAGCTGGGGCAGCAGCATTGGCTGCACGTACAACTATGATCGTAGATGTGCCGATGGTGCAAGCAAGTATTAACTACGAGATTCAAAGTACTTTTGCTAACCCAGTGTATTGCAGCATCGATACACTTACTCGTCCTCAAAAAGAAAAAACTCGTGCAGCTTGGGGAATTGAAACCTTAGCTAAACGTTATCCTGAAGGCTTATTTGTCATCGGTCAAGCCCAAACAGCTTTATCTACACTAGTTGATTTAATCGAAGCAGAAGAAATCAGACCAGCGTTGGTAATTGCAACACCAGCAGGTTTTATCAACACAGATACTGATAAAGAACGCTTGCGAGATTCTCTAATACCAAGCATTACAATTGACAGTCGCAAAGGTGGTGCATTAGTCGCAGCTGCGATTGTTGAAGGTCTAGTAGATTTAGCTTGGCAAGCTTACGGGAAAGCGAGGTGATTGGGGATCGGGGATTGGGCATGAATCAGTTAACAGTTAACTGTTAACTGTTAATAGTGAGCAGTTTAATTTGATAACTGATAACTGATAACTGATAACTGATAAGTCTGCCTTGTCCCTGATCCCCAATCCCCGATCCCCGATCTCTATTCCTCCAAGGGACGACGTCTACGGGGTCTTTCTGAGGGGCGATCGCGTAAACGGCGACTCATTTCAGGAAAATAATCTCGCCGCAAATAAGGATAATCATTTACCCATAAATCGCGACTGGGAATATAAAGATCGGTGATTTCTTCAATTCTGCTCAAATCTGGGCGATTTGACATTACCACCATTTCTACTTTCTGACCACGTGCAATCACTTTATATTCAACCCGTAATGGTGCTACAAGTTGAGCTGTAAATCCGGTTTCGTCACCCACTTCTAGATTGATGCGCTTTTCTCGGTTTTCTACTATTACTAAATCACCTTTGTTGTCAACGGTTTCTTGTTTACCAATCAATTCGTCTGTAATCCACCAATCCAAAATCCGACCACGGAAAAACCCACTGTATTTGTAACGGCGACATTTGGCATTCCGCATACTAGCCCAGAATATAGGCCCCCATAGCCAGTAAAAAGCACCAATTACTCCTAGCAAAAATATAATTGGGCCAAAACCAGGTATGGTAAAAAGTCTTGCTAGGACATAAACACCTGCAATGACCACAGAAATTAACAGCCTCTGTAAAAAATCTGGAAATTTTCCCCAATAATATTTGTACTGCTGACTAGTGGCAATTAAGGGGACGATCTGATTAAATTTTTGGCGAGTCAGTGGGACAAGCATTCGGGTTTTGGATTTTGGATTTTGGATTTGAGATTTTGGATTTTAGATGAAAAACTTAGAGTATTTTCTCTAATCCATATACTAACGACTTTAACTGCAAGACTTTGCGAATTGCTAGTAGTACTCCTGGCATATAAGCAGCGCGATCGCTTGTGTCATGTCGCAAGGTATAAATTTGACCAGGTGCGCCAAAAATGACTTCTTGATGAGCAATTAACCCTGGCAAACGTATACTATGAATTCTAACGCCTTCGTCTGCAACACTCCCCCTTGCCCCTGGTAATTTCTCTGTTTCTTTAACTACTGCCGGGTTAAATGTTTTACCCATTTCTGCTAACATTTGGGCAGTTTGAATCGCAGTACCACTAGGAGCATCAGCTTTTTGGTTATGATGCAGTTCAATGATTTCTACGTGGTCAAAATACTGAGATGCTGTGACTGCGGCTTGTTGTAACAGTACCATACCAATGGAAAAATTAGGAATCAGCAGACATCCTGTACTAGCTTTATCAGCAAAAGCTGTCAAATCTTGAATTTGTTCGGAACTTAAGCCTGTAGTACCAACAACTGGACGAATACCGTAGGCGATCGCACTCCGAATATTGTCATACACACAATCAGGATGAGTAAAATCTACAATCACCCCTGGTTGCATGTGTCTTTCACCAGCTACATAACCCAGCATCGGTTCCAATTGATTGGTAATTGGTACTTCCAAAGGTTCACTTAAACCAGCCAGTTCACCTGCATCTTGACCTTGCTGTTCTGGACTTGTATCAATAGCACCCATAAGACTCATATCAGATGCTTGTGCTACTGCTTTGACCACCTCGCGCCCCATTTTACCAGCAGCACCATTCACAATTACAGGGATCAGATTTTGACTCGTCATAGCTTGAATTATGCTTTTATACCCAACAAGGGAATTGTAGGAGAATTTGGGGTGGTTAGCAGATAGGAGCGAACTCTACCTTAAAGCCGCACAAAATCAGTCTACGCCCGTACATGTAGTTAGTGGCTATAACAAGTTTTGATTGAGCAACACCAAAATTTGATACCAATTTCTGTAGAGACGCGATTTATCGCGTCTTTACCAAGGATATGTTGCAATCATTAATTGAATTAGTATGAGTTATCGATTTTGATGTTCAATGAACGGACGCACAACCAAATAGCCAGCACCAAAACCCAAAAATATGATCAATACCATCATGAAAAAGAACCACCAACCATTTACTTTTTCTGATTCTGGTTCGCTGCTGGAGTAGGCGACGACTTCCTGCTGTTCTATCAGCACTTGTTCTGACATGGATAGAGGAATTTCCATTTCTGTATAGACAACGGGTGGACGTGGATGAGGCTGCTGGCGCGGTTGTCCTTTTTTTGCTTGAGGTTTACTAGTCTTATTTCCCTGCTGTTTACTAGCACCAGGAGTCGTTACCTGTTGATTGCTTTTTGTCGGATTCCCTGGAAATTCTTTGGTTTGGGGAAATTTTTGGGGTTCCTCTGGTGGTTTTTGATTATTGCCTATTGATGTTGATGGAGATACCGCCTCTACGTTTGTTGTCACTTGAGTTTGGGGAACCTGGTGAGATTTAGACTGACTAGAAGCATCAAGTAATTTTTGTAACTGTAAAACAGACTGGATTGCTTTGGCAATTTCTTCCCGTAGAAGTTGATTTTCTTGAGTGACTTGTGCTTGTTGAGCAGTCAGGGCGTTGATTTTTGCCTGTGCGGCTTGTAATTCTGCTGCCAAATCTCGATATACAGATAAGGGTACAGAGGGTGAATAATGCTGAGTAGTCGTACTAGGGGTATGACTATAAAAAGAGCCGTTAGCTGTTCGCATTTTTAGTTTAAAAGCAAATAATGATACAAACTAAGCCCAAGAATAATAGAAAAATTCTCTGAGATCAAAGATTTGATAATTTAATTTTTGTTCGATGGCTGATTAAATCAGTAAATCAAGTTTGTGTAGGTTGGGTTAAGCGCAAGCGAAACCCAACATTTCCAAGACTTTGTTGGGTTTCCCAAAGCCTCAACCCAACCTACATTTCTTTTTACTTTTAACTTTTAACTTTTTAATTTATAAAAATGTCCAACCGGGCCTTGCCCTTTACCAATATCTAAGGCGTAGGATAGAGCATTTGTAACATATGCTTTTGCCTGCTGCACGGCTGTAAATAAATCATTACCACGCGCCAAATTAGCAGCGATCGCAGCTGATAAAGTACAACCAGTTCCGTGAGTGTTTTTTGTGTCTACCTGTTTCCCACTCAAAGTCTCCAATTTTTGCCCATCAAACCAAATATCCACACCGCGTCCACTTCCTGACATTCCCCCACCTTTGACTAACACCACCTGGGCTTGGAATTTATCATGAATAATTTGGGCAGAGTCGCGCATATCATCCAGGGTATTAATTTCTAAACCGCTCATTATTTGGGCTTCGTAGCGATTTGGTGTGGCGATCGCAGCGAGAGGTATAAGTCTATGGCAAAGTATATTCACAGCCTCATCGTCTATTAATTGCGCTCCCGCCCGTGATACCATCACCGGATCAACCACTAAATTTGGAATATCTAAAGCTTCTATCTGCTGGGCAACAGCTGCAATAATTTCTTTGTTTAGCAACATTCCTGTTTTTGCTGCTTGCACGCCGATATCATCACATACAGCTTGGATTTGGGCAACAACCGCCTCTGGTGACATCGCATCAACCCGCATCACACCCAAAGTATTTTGGGCTGTCACACAAGTAATCGCACTAGTACCGTGGACACAATGAAAAGCAAAAGTCCGCAGATCCGCTTGAATTCCTGCACCACCACCACTATCTGAACCAGCAATAGTTAAAGCCACAGGTATACGAGATATTGTTTTGGCGTTCATAAAACCTCGCAGTGTTTCTTTCGGTAGGGTGCGTTACGGCTTCGCTATCACGCACCATGTTATATCAATACGGTTCGGATAAGACAAATCGATTGGATGTTATCAGGACTAGCCCTTTCAAGGTGTGACATACTTTTGTTTGTGTCTACCCTTACGGGAAGCCGCTAGCGCGTCTATGTGTCTTGGTGGTTAAAAAATCGACTTTTAAAACACCAAGACACCAAGACACGAAGGTGAAAAGACCAAAAATCGGTATTTTTGTGAAGATTTTTACACACCTTGAAAGGGCTAGTCCTGGTTATATCATGTGTCGGTGATAGGTAATTGGCGGATTTACTAAATAAGTAGGTAGGCGAAAAAATTTATAACTATGTAACGAAAACTTAACCATAGGCATTAGAGTTAAATTTTACACGTTGGGTACTATAGTTTCCTTTTTCTCCCCTAGCTTTCACACCATCAATGACCGCATAAGCAAGGTCTAACTCATCATCAAATATTTGCCCAGATAGTTCATCTTTTTTTAGGTGTTGCCACTCCAATTCAATTGGAGGGATCTCCAAATAATAAAATGCCCAGCCGTCGCTTTCGCCTTAAGGGCGAAAGCGCCTAAATCCTTGGGCTTGGCCAAAATATATTTAATACGGCTGGGCATTTTATTACTTGGAAGTGCCGGATTCATTTCGGAGCAGTATTTTGGTAAAAAGAAAATGTACAAACCCATGTACTCCCACTTTTTCCATAACTGCTGAACTTCCTTGCATCTATGTATGGGACTGTTGTCTTGTACTATTACTCTCATACGTCCAGCCTTTTGGGCTTCAAGCGCTTCTTGCTCCATCATCTGGATGTAAGATTTGCGATTGACACCTCCAATTACCAGACCGTAAACAAAACTAATCAAAGGTTGAAGAAACCCAATAATACTTAATCTGCGACCACGACGTTTTGTTTGCTCTAAGGCCTTTCCAAATAATAAAATGCCCAGCCGTCGCTTTCGCCTGAAGGGCGAAAGCGCCTAAATACTTGGGTTTGGCCAAAATATATTTAATACGGCTGGGCATTTTATTACTTGGAGATCCCTAAGCGTTTCTGCTCACCTTTAAAGTAATAGGTATAACCCGGTTCGCTCCATACACAAAACCCTGATTCATCCAAATATTTTAGGTCTATGTCTCCCGCAGCAGCAGATAATTCCAATATATCTAGGTCTGCTTGCTTGCAAGCTCGTGCTATCGGGTCTTGCTTCCCTTTGTGACTTTTCCTTGCTCGCTTCCAATTGACCCCCTTTTTTTGAGTACCCGTCTTAATCTGTCGGGACTCAGTTTCACATTGCGATCGCGTTCTAATTTTTGCGTCAGTTGAAGACTATTGTATGTACGTGGTTCTTCTTTGAGGCATTTTTCCAAAAACACTATGTCAACTTCAGTCCATTTTGGCTTTCTGCCTCGTCCTGGTAGCTCCCAAAGCCCTTCCAGCCCCAGTTTATCCCATTTGTGCAAAACCTCTCTTACCGTTTGAATAGTCAACTTAAAGTGAGCAGCTATTTTCTCCACGTACCAGCCATGTGCGTTCAGCCTAATTATTTCTGCTCGGTCTTTGACCTTCTGTGACACTTCTGCTGTTCTCAGATTTAATAAGGTTTTGTTTTGCTCAGGAGTTAAAAATACTCTTAGACGAGCGCCCATACTTTAAGTTACCTCGGTAGATGCATTCTCCGTGTTTATTTATCTTTACATAGTTTGGTTTTTTTTTGCCTACCTACTTAGTTGCGATCGCACTGAGAAGCACTGAGAAGCACTGGGAATATAAAAATTCTCACTTCAAACCTCAACATTCTTGTTTCAAACTAAAACATTCTCACTTCAACCCCCAACGTTCTTGTTTCAAACTAAAACATTCTCGTTCAAAACCCCAACGTTCTCGTTTCAAACTAAAACATTCTCACTTCAACCCTCAACGTTCTTATTTCAAACCCCAATTTTCTCGTTTCAAAGCTCAAACTTCCAATCGCCATAGCATTACAAGCTCCCCGACTTTTGAGAAGTCGGGGAGCTGGCTTGCTCGCGATATATTCCTTCTACCTTTGACCTCGATTAATATCATCACAGAGATGCTTATCCTCATCACTCAAATTAACATTGGGATTCTTCAAATAAAATTGCAACCAATTACAACCCCGCACCAACAACTCATCTAAGCTCTCCACATTCCACAACCGTGCTGTACCGTCATATGATGCAGTGGCGAGATATTTGCCATCAGGGCTGAAACTCACACTTGCAATACTGCTTTGATGACCTTTGAATTCCTTAATTAGCTCACCGTTGAGGTTCCACAACCGTGCTGTACCGTCATATGATGCAGTGGCGAGATATTTGCCATCAGGACTAAAATTTACGCTATTGACTATGCTCTGATGCCCTTTGAATTGCTGGATTAATTGACCATTAAGGTTCCACAACCTCGCTGTTTCGTCAAATGATCCGGTAGCCAGATATTTACCGTCGGGGCTGAAACTCACACTTGTGACACTGTAGTGATGCCCTTTGAATTCCTTAATTAGCCCACCGTTGAGGTTCCACAACCGCGCTCTCTGGCTGGTTTGAGTAACTCTTGATTAATTGATTCCAAAAATTCCTGAATAATCTTGCCACCCCGCACTTTAGCAAAGTCAATATAATATTGCCTATCTTCAGCTTTGCTAACAACCAAAGTTTTACTAGGGTTGCAAGCTTGAAAAAACCTTGGTAAATCGAGTTTCATCAGTTACCAGTTATCAGTAATTATACAAATGGCAAAGCTGTGATTTTGGAATTGAGGGTAGAGGAATGGGGAAGGCGATCGCACTATCGCAATCCTATATGATTTATGAGAATCACAAAGCTTAGATACCCGACTTTTTAGAGAAGTCGGGTATCTAGGCTCTCACCTTCTCACCCCGAATCGAATAATCTAACAACTCCATCGGATGCATAATTGCAACATCCTTTCCTTGCAACTCCAGATGCTTTTGAATCTGCAAACTACAACCCGGATTTGGTGAAGCAATCAAATCAGCACCAGTATCTAACAAATTCCGTACCTTTTGTCTACCCAACTCCTCAGCAACATCCGGTTGCAACATATTGTAAACCCCCGCACTACCGCAACAGATCGCTGCATCTAAAGGTTCCTTCAACTTCACCCCTGGAATTTGCTGTAATAACTGACGTGGTTGCACACTAATCTTTTGTCCGTGTAACAAATGACAAGCATCTTGATAAACCAAATTCAGAGGTTTACTAGCCAACGGTGACAACTTTGTTGTTAACCCAATCGTTGCTAAAAACTCTTGTGCATCCCTTACCTTCGCTGCAAACTCTTGTGCTTTCTCCCGATACTCTGGATCATCCTGCAAAATATGCCCGTATTCTTTCAAAGTATGACCACAACCGGCAGCATTGATAATCACATAATCTACACCAGTATTGGCAAAACTATCAATCATTTGCCTAGCCAAAGCCTTAGCTTGTTCAGTTTGTCCTTGGTGTTCTGGAAGCGCCGCACAACAACCTTGAGACTTGGGAATTACCACCTCACAACCATTCGCCGTCAACACCCGTACTGTTGCTTCATTCACAGACGAGAAAAACAAGCGTTGTACACAACCCAAAATCATCCCAACTCGATAGCGCTTCTCACTCCGCGCTGGAATCACATCGGGTAAATTATCCTGAAAAGACTCTAGCGTAATCTTCGGTAAAATCGACTCCATCGCCGCCAACCGAGGCGAGATATTCTTCAATAACCCAGTCGCTCGCACAAACTTAGCAAAACCCAACCTCTGATACACCAACAAAGGTACTAATAAAATCCGTAAAGCATCAGGATTAGGAAACAAAGAAAATATTAACTGCCTAACCAACCGATCCGCCAAACCACGGGAATAATTTCTCTCAACCTGATGACGAGTCGCCGAAATCAACTTGTCATACTGCACTCCTGAAGGACAAGTCGTCACGCAAGCCAAACAACCCAAACAAGAATCAAAATGCTCAACACTCGCCGTATTCAAAGCAATCTCACCCTCATTAATCGCATCCATTAAATAGATACGTCCCCTCGGAGAATCCATCTCCTTACCAATCACCCGATAACTCGGACAAGTCGCAAGACAAAACCCACAATGCACACAGCTATCAATCAACTTCGGATCAGGTGGATGACTTGGATCAAACCCCTTTAAATTCTTCACACTCGCCGTCTTCTCAACAGAATCTTCCGAAACCTGCATAATTCTCCCCTCTGACTTGGTGTCTTGGCGTCTTGGTGGTTCTACTTCCTAAATCCCACCCACAAACCGACCAGGACTTAAAATATTCTTCTGATCAAACTGCAACTTTATCCGTCGCATCATCTCCCCAGCATTGCCAGTGTAACCCCAGACATCAAACCTTTGCTTCACCCCCACAGGCGCAGTCAAAATCGTCAGAAACCCTCTATGATTTTCACAGAGCGATCGCACCTCCATCAATCCCTGCTCATCCTCAAACCGCAACACCCCCAAACCACTAGCAATGTGAATCAAACCCTTTTGCGCCTGCTTTAAAACCTCAACCCCCGCAGTTGGTGACACTCCTATTTTGCAAGTAATTGCCGACTCAGCGCTACCAAAATACATAGATTCTCGCAATCTTTGCCATAAATCAGCTTCATCAACCCCCCCATACATCGCCCCTTGCAAACCCAAATTTTGCCCAACTTCCACCAACCGATTGGACTGTTCCTTCACACTTTCAGCAATACTTTGGAACCTTGCAATCAACCCCATCCCTGTACCCAAACCCAACTCAGATACCAATTGGATTGAAACTAAATCAGCCTGAGTAGGTGTTAACGCCGAACCACGCAGAATCGCCGCAGCTTGTGATACATCCTCCGCCCTACCCGTCAGTACAACCGTTGCAGAGATTTCCGGGATTGGATACACACGAAACGTAACTTGACTTATCACGCCCAATGTGCCGTAGGAACCTGTAAACAATTTCATCAAGTCGTATCCAGCGACATTTTTCACCACTCGTCCCCCAGCTTTGGCGACTTGTCCATCAGCACGGACAAAAGTAATTCCTAGTAATTGATCACGCACACTCCCGTAACGCTGTTTCAAGGAACCTGTATCAGCAGTTGCAACAATTCCACCCAAAGTCGCTGATGGTGTGACTGGATCAAGGGCGAGAAATTGGTTAGCTTTGGCTAAAATTGCTTGGAGTTCAGAGAACTTCATTCCCGCTTCTGCTGTCACCGTTAAATCACCAACAGCATGATCAATCAGTTTATTCAGGCGTTCTGTGCTAACTACAACATCAATCCCCTTAACTAAACCACCCCAACTGAGTTTACTACCGCTACCACAAGGAAGAACACGCCATTGATTGCGGTTAGCCTCCCTGATCACCTGTGCTAGCTGTTCGGTAGTCTCAGGATAGACGATACAATTAGGAGGAGTTGGAGAAGCGATCGCCTGTAAGATAAATTGCTGCTGAGATGGTGCTAAATTTTCCCAAGGATAGAAACCATTTTCACCAACGATAGAAGCAAGACTAGAAGTACGGATACGCAAGGGGACTTGTTCGCTAGGCATTAGCTTTAATCAATGTTTGTCTCCATGAAATACTGTACCTCAGACTCTTATGCACCGCTACTTGGCATTTGCACATTCTGTCTTCTTGTACTAATTATATTTGTGGTGCTAATGGATGCAGGGTCAAGGTTATGAGAAGAATGAATGTTGAACAGTTGCTGAGAAGATATGCTGACGGGGAGAGAGATTTTACTGGAGTTGAAATTGTTGAATTCAGACTCAGACATTTGACTGAAATCAACTTGAGTGGAGCGGATTTTAGATATGCCAATTTGCAAAAATTAGTTCGCTATACCGAAGGTATCAAATTGGATTTTAGTGGTGCAAATTTACGCGGATTAAATTTAGAATATGCTCATTTTGAACATGCTAATTTCCAAAAAGCTGATTTAAGTTACACGGATATGTGGTGTGCGGCGCTTCATGCTGCTGATTTAAGTGATGCTGATTTGAGTGGCGCAAAATTACATGAAGCTATTTTTTATAAGGTGAATTTGAGTCGAGCAAATTTTAGCGGCGCTCATTTGCTTGATACTCATTTTGATTATGCTGATTTGACTGAAGCTAATTTTAGTTATGCCCGCAAAGTTAATTTTGGCAATGCTTATTTACAGGATACAATTATGCCTGATGGCAGTCTTGGCAATGTTTCTAGGCAAATTTGAGTAAATTGGATGATTTGTGCGTTTATAATATGTAGAGACGCAAAATTTTGCGTCTCTACACAAACCGTATTGTCCCTACAATTACACGTTTACTATCTCTCTTGTTTTTTCAGTTGTGTAATTGCTTATTTGTTCTTTTCCTGTAATTAATCTGGCGCCACGATTACGAGTGAAGTAATTCCAACCCCACTGAATCATCACCATTAGTTTGTTGTCAAATTCAATTAAGAAGTAAATATGAACTAATAACCAAAATAGCCAAGCTACAAAACCTGTAAATTTGATAAAACCTAAATCTACAACGGCTGAGTTTTGCCCAATGACTGCTAAACTACCTTTGTCAATATAATAAAATCTTGGCAATGATGTTTGACCCTGAAGTTTTTGTTTAATTAGTGAAGCAACGTACTCTCCTTGTTGCATCGCTACGGGTGCGACACCAGGTAAGGGTTTACCGTTTTGATGAGCAAAATGAGCTAAGTCACCAATGACAAAAATATTCGGATAGTTGTTAAGACTCAAATCTGGTTCAACGATAACTCGTCCGGCGCGATCGCATTCTACACCTGTTTTTTGCGCCAACACTTTCCCTAGTGGTGAAGCTTTCACACCTGCTGCCCATAATACTGTTTTGGCATGAATCTGTGATATTTCTTCACCTTGTTTGATGGTGACGAGATCATTGTCGATATTTGTCACTAAGGTTTTTGTCTGTACCGTCACACCCAAGCGCTGAAGAGATGTTTGTGCTTGTGCTGATAATTCTGGGGCGAATGGTGGCAAAATCCGATCTAAACCTTCAAGTAAAATAACTTGGGCTTCGGTGGTGTCGATATTGCGGAAGTCTTCTTTCATTGTGTGGTACGCTAATTCTGCGATCGCACCAGCTAATTCCACACCTGTAGGGCCACCACCAACAATTACAAATGTTAACCAAGCACGGCGCAGTTGTGGATCGGTTTCTTTTTCCGCAGCTTCAAACGCCATAAAAATCCGATGACGCATTTCTATTGCATCTTCCACTGTTTTTAAACCAGGAGCAAATGATTCCCATTCATCTTTGCCAAAATAGGAATGTTTAGCACCTGTAGCCACAATTAACGTATCGTAGGGTATGACTTCATCACCCATGACAACTTTTTGCGCTTGGGGATCAATATCATTCACTTCCCCTAATAGCACTTTTGTATTCTTACTCTTGCTGAGAACTGAACGCAGTGGGGAAGAAATATCAGCAGGCGATATTGCACCTGTCGCAACTTGATACAAAAGCGGTTGAAAAAGGTGAAAATTGCGTCTGTCTATAAGGGTAACATCTACATTCCCATGATTAAGTGATTTTGCGGCATAAAGTCCGCCAAAACCGCCACCAATAATCACTACCTGATGGGGTGGTTGAGTCTCTGTCGTGTTCGTCATAAGTTTTGCTTCCTTTTGTTGATAATCATGCCACTATTCTTAACAAATTTTTACAAATTTGTTCACCTGATTCTGTTTATTTTTTACATTTTAAGTTTTGTAAATGTAGTCAATTATACAAATAAAAGGTAATGTAAAATACATTTTAACTTTGTCTTGAGGCTGTGATCAGAGTGAAATTAATTATCAAAAAAGGCTTTAATAATTACTAAACTTTATTTGTTGTGTTGTTTCATAAAGTTATGGAACCTACGTAAAAACTCAGTCTTTGAGTGATGATCTGCAAAATTTTTCTAATTTACATTTTCGTCAAAAGTGCATAACTTAGTTTTATGCAACCCAAATAAACAAATGGAAGAGAAGCTAAACCACGTCTACTTTGAGAACTGTAGTTTTGTAGGTTGGGTGTAGCAACAGCGAAACCCAACATTATAGTCTGATTAATGTTGGGTTACACTCCGTTCCACCCAACCTACATAATGTCCTTTTTGAAAAACTCCTCTTTTCAAGATGGACGAGGTTTAAGTTATTAAAACTTAGCTTTTATTTAGTTTCTGAGATCGGATTTCACGCACTTGAGTCAATGCGTAATTCCTAATCATAGAGATATATCATTTACCATGAGTTTTTTTATGCAGATTCATCGTGATAAATTTCAAGACTTTGATCACAGTCCAGATTGTCAACTTTATGGAAGAAAAGTTGATCCAAGCAATGGAATAGAAGAATATTTGTTGATTGCTCCTCTTGATCTTGTGAAGATAAAACAGTCTGATAACAGTGCTATATTTCTTCCAAATTTCAAAATTCCTCAGAACCAAGTCTCCGTTTTAACTACTGGTGGTGGTAATGTCGGTGTTATTCGTGAATTTGACTGGTCATTGATCAATCCTAATGGCAAACCAGTTGTATATATTCAACCCCATAAGAATTTTCCTCTTCATAAAATATCTGATGTTACCCAAGATAAAGATTCTCAGCCAAATGTTAGTGTGGGCGAGTCTATTATATTAGAATTTGATGGTTCACAGATTAAAGGAACTGTTAAAACAGCACAGCCAGAGAAACAAGCTTTTGGTGATTTTTCTTCTATAGTTGAAGTTTTTCAAGTAAAATTTGAGCAACATTTATATACTTCACATCATGGTTCACGAGTAATTATTAGCAGTAGTAAAAAATCACTAGGAATGCTGATTGCTACTCAAAATCAAAGTGATGGAACATCCCTTGCAAATGTGTTACCTGCTCATCTTATTTAAAAATTTCAAACCATGGTAAAAATTGAAAATACTCAAATTCCATGAACATTAATTGAATAAAAAGTAAGGTGTGAGTTGACATTTTATGTTACGTCGTATTGTTTTTGTATTTATCTCATTGTTCCTAAATATTGTAGAAATTCAATTTGTACAAGCACAAACTCAAACTAATCAACAAACTCAAACACAAAATTCACAAACTCCTAATAATAACCCAAACAATAACACAAAGCCTGGACTAGAGCCTGAACCAGACTTACTTCCAAGAGCTATCAGATTATCAATCGTGAATGGCGTAATTGAGTATTTGCAAAATACTAAACGAGTTACTATCGGATTGGAATGGTCTTTATTACCTGCTGATGAAATTTTATTAGAATCAGCAAGAGAATACTATGAAAAATATGAACCAGTGACCTGTTCAATTCGTAATGATCACCTTGGTAAGTCAAATAAGTGGATTGAGAATCTGTCTGAAAAATGTCAACAACGTTTGCGTGAAGCATTAATGGTATCGGATCTCAAAACTTTAAATTCTGATCCAAATTCTCAGACAAAATTTCAAAAATATTGGAATCCGGAAGAAAATGGAGATGGTGTCCAGCTAGTTAGACAAGGAGCAGTCACAGCATCGGAGTATTTTGGTCTGCTGCGAGATAATATCCAAATTACAAATTTATTGAAGAGTAACGGTATTTCCTATTCTTTTGATGTTAGTGGAGCAACACCCCAAGGACAATTTCCTCGCATTAGTGATCAAGATATTACTTGGGATATGAAAATTTATAGGTTTGCTGTTGCACGTCCACAGAATCAACCTATATATATTTATCGCTTTGTTGTCAAAGCTATTATAGAACCATTTAATCTCACTTTTGTGAAAGCGGAAAATACAAAAGCTGATTTGAATATTGCTATCAGTTTTAAGAAAGGGGAAGAAACAGTAGGATTAAGTAATCTTAAGCTAATTGCTTCACCCATTCCAATAGAAATCCAAATGGAAAAAGGTCAACAAACAAATTTAAAAAAATTAGAAGACGCTAAAGCTTTTACACAATTAAATACGGCTTTGAGTTTTTTCGGTAGTCCTGATTTAAGTCAAATAGTGAGTAATAATTTTTTGGGAGGGACTAGTAATACTAGCATTATTACAGGTGGCTTGATTAACGATAAAGTAGCACAACCAATAGTTGGAGTTAATCTGGATCTACTAGATTTAGGTAGTTCTAAAGCAGGTGGTTTACTCGGAATAGGAATAACTGATAGTAATTCTCTTTATATTGGGCCTAGTTTTCAGTATTCTATTCTTACCTTGTCGGCTGGTGCGAGAATTTTTGACAAAAAAGACTCTACGAGAGTAGAGCCAGCAGGTGTTATATCTTTTGATTTATCTCAAGTAATTGGTGGTAAACAACAAAATGAAAAGATTGATCTTGATAAGAGTAAAACTGGTGGAGACTGGGGAAAAGCCAGTGAAGAAATTGTCAAGGATTTAGCACTTGTTGATTGGGGAGTCACCCAAAATCCGAACATTCAGCAATCTTTGGCGCTGGTTAGAGAAAAAGATTGTACAGGTAATAAAATTCAACCCAATGAATATGCTGAACTTCCAATTAAGATTACGGCAGGAGAAAAACCAAGCTTGAAGTTCATACCTCAAGGTATATACAAATATCAAGGATTAGATAAATTACCACTTATATATGCATTACATGATGATGGTGTCCCCGTAGACAAAAATGCCGAAATTAATTTCTGTTCTACTGGAGAACAACCAACAGTTCAAAGGATTCGTTTGAGCGTAGAAATGATTAATCCAAGTTAAAAGTTAAAAGTAAATATGTCGGATTGTCCGAAGCAAGTGCAGACACACTACGACGCGCACATGCGACTCATCCGCTTACCTGGTTGCAAATCGAATACTCACTCCTCAGTCGTGGAATTGAAAATGAAATTCTCCCGACTGTGCGGGAATTGGGTATTGGCGTCACAGCTTACGGTGTACTCTCGCGGGGTTTGTTGAGTGGTCATTGGTCAAAAGACCGTTCCCAAACAGCGCAGGATTTCCGCAGTCATTTACCGCGCTTTTCTGGAGAAAATCTGGAGCGGAATTTGTCGCTAGTCGAAGCACTCCGCAGTATTGCAGAAGAACAGAATGCGACTGTTGCACAAGTGGCGATCGCTTGGGTGTTAAGCTGTTCCACACCTAATTTGCATAAAATGTAAACTGGATAAACTCGTGAAGCTACTACTATGCCTGCTCAAGGATACTTGAATCAATCACAGAAAGAAAGTTTACAGAAAGCTCTATCAGAAAGTAACAATCCA